>NZ_JAMOKT010000006.1:0-165359 GCF_023656795.1 Parabacteroides caeci | reverse complement strand
GAACATGAATCTTATTCCATTTTTTTACTGGTTCACTCTTTGTCTTCCTTTCTTTCAATGGTTTGACATATTACAAATCTATCTTTTTTATCTTATCGAAATTCTATCTGCCAAAACTAAGGTTGATTTTTAGATTGGTAATCTTCACCCAGCCGTAGAATTGCCATAATCTGTCTTTTATACAATCTTTAATTTCAGCTTTCAGGGCTGACTTTTTTAATTTGTCATCATCTGTAACCCCGATATCTAAATCAAAGGATATATGTAGTTTCTTTTGTTTCATAACTTTTTTAGTTTTTCTTATCGTAATTATTAATCTCTGTATTCCTGATAAACATTCCATGAAACGGAACTCCTGCGGCTATGATCAGCAAGAAAGTACCAAGCCAATGCCAGAAGTCTTGAAATATAAATTGTAATATTTCTATCATGACTCACACTTTTTTAATTTTGATTGTTATTCAAACATCCACTCTGACCATGACCACATATACAACTCTCGTGTACCTATTCCTTCATTGTCAGTTAATACGTATCTCCCGTTCTCAGTAATATGTCTTATAGTAAGTTCTTCGCCACAATGCTTTTGCATGTTATAGCAAAACACGTTCATATCCTTATCCCTGTTGAGTACTAAACCATAACTATCTTTATTCTGATTATACCAGTCAATGGATTTAATGCGAACTTTATCTCCAACGTTGTATTTATTCATGATTCATCATTTTTTAGTTGTTAGGTAATTTCATAAAACACATCCAGATAGTTTTACCACTCCGGCCAGTTGTATGTCCGAATAAAGGCTGTCGGTCAATAGCTTTCAAAACATCTTTAACGGTTACTTGGGCTTCATTCCATTTAAAAACAAGAACACCGTAATCATCAAGTACCCGGAAGCACTCGTTGAAACCCTGTTTCAGTAACTTTGGCCAATCTTCTGACAATTTGCCGTATTTCTTAGTTAGCCAACTATTCTCACCAACCTTAACCAGATGGGGTGGATCAAACACAACAAGTTTGAATTTTTTAGAAGGGAAAGGAAGATTGGTGAAGTCCGCGATGAGATCAGGATGAACTATCAAATTCCTGCCATCACAAAGAATATGTTCTTCGTTCCGGATATCAACAAACAAGGCTGCCGGATTATTTTTATCAAACCAAAACATCCGGGAACCACAGCAGGCATCCAATATAATTTTATCCATTTGCTTCAGTTCTTTTAAATGTGAATTGCTTAATTACTTTTTCGTCTGTATCGGGAAGTGCTCTATACTGACATTCAGTACCGAGAACAATTCTTCCATCATGAAGACGTATAAGCATTCGAAATGGCAGTTCTTTATCATCCCGAATTATTACTCCAGGAATTGTTTTATCTGCTTTATAGTTAAAGCACACTTCGACTTTGCGGCCAATTCCACCCATTGAATTTTCGACCGTTGTGTACTGCTTTGGAAAACTATCTGTATCTATATTCTTTTCTACTCCCATTATTCGCTATTTTTTATAACTGATTTTTTCCTTTTCCCCAAATTGTCTTGCTAATGCTTTCACTTGAGAATAAAATACCTTAGTTTGCTTCCGTTGCAAAAACTCTACTATTTCTAAGCAATCCGTAAACCAAGTGTATGTAACTGAAGAACTAAGTCGCTTTTTATTCTTGTTTCTATTATAATACCAATAAGACACCACGACATTCCAGCCTTTTTTATTGGGATATACATCCACATCTATTTTATCATCAATCATAGTTTTCTCTATTTAAATTCTTCTTAGCCTTACACACTCAACTCGATATCTCCTCGTCATACGAGTTCTGTATCGGCAAAACTCTTTTGCACATAGTATTTCATTTGAGAGGAAAATACATAACAAAATAGAGGCTATAGCAGAACGGACCATTGGTGAAAGATCCAACGATATATTAAAACGAGTACAAAACCACCAAGCAGAAAGTTGATTTATCTTATTACAACCAGTTTTCTTATAAATATTTTGTACATGATTAACTGCTGTTTTGTATGTCATAGATAATGCATACGCAGCTTCTTTTACGGATGCTCCCCAGGCTAATCTTTCTGCAAGTTGTATTTCACGAGGGGATAAATGAGCTTGTGGATTCATTTTTTACTTCTGTTATATCCCATATCTCATTAGGATCAGTTATACCATATTTTGAAAACACCTGCTCTACTGCTTCCTTCTCCTGTACAGAAATATTCGGGATACGCTTTCGCTTTTGGTAATAGTGTTGCTTGGTTTTAATACCTAAAGCCTCTATTAATTCATTCTGCAGAGGCATATAATCTTCATACTTAACCTTACGAATTCCCTTTAAAAAAGAGTAATTTAAATTCTTTACTGCCATACTAGTGTGTATTTTATAGGGTGTTTACCCTATTGATTTATAAAATTGCTTTCGCTACCTTTGAAACATTGAATGTTTAATACAGGTGCAAATATGTTGGATTTTATCCAACATACAAAACATTTGGTAAGATTTTTTACTACATGACTATTGATTTAACAAATATCAACAATCGTATATTATATTGGATAGATTATTCAATACAGTCTAACCAGTATAGGTCTGAAGCTGACTTTATCAAAAAACTTGGATTGGCTACCGCTAGAACTAAGCTTAGTGATATAAAAAGGAAAAAAGCAAATTTCACTCTCGGTGATGTAGTTATAATTCTTACACACCATACTGAATTAAATCCTTCATGGATTATAAAAGGAGATGGTAATATGTTATTGACCAATGAAGAAAAGCCAGAACAAGAACTTGTCAATGAGTTAAAAAGGCTTAACAAAACAAATCTAGAGCTACAAGAAAGATATGAAAAAGTTCTTGTGGAGCTAGGCCGATATAAAGAACGATTAGATAAGTACGAACCATCAGCAAAGGCAGATCAAGCAGTATGACGATTACTTATGGAGGGAAGTGGAATACAGGCGGGGATGATATTGATTGAAATTTCAATTTAAACATTAATGCAATTTATGGAAAATAAAAAACTTATTCACAGTAACGAATATCATATGCTGAAGCAATCAGATATTCAAAAAGAGATGAAACAGGTAGTAGATAATTTACACATGGCCGCAGGATCAGTTGGTGGTTTTGATCTCTATAAGGTCGTAGAAACCTACATGCTTGATTTAGAAAAACGACACGAAATCAATGAGCTTCTTCATATAGCTGAAGATGCATCTTTTTATAAGGAATAATATATGTCTGTTCCCTGTATGTAGGGAAAATGTAGGGAACAGACTCATATAAACAACTAATATACAAATAAGCAATGCGGTCCGATATGCTCCACACAAAGGCAAAGAGGTTCACTTTAGAGGTGAGCCTCTTTTTTTATTTAAAATAATTCGACCATCTCCCTTTTTTTACGTATCATATTATAAACGGACAAGAAGTATGATGAATGAAGAAGAAATACAAGTACTAATAGATAAAAGCAAAAAGCAGGACATGACCGCTTTTGCCCTATTAGTCACAGAATACCGGCAACTTGTATTCCGACTGGCATTTCGCTTACTCTGTAATGAAGAAGAGGCTAGAGATATGGTACAGGAAACATTTATAAAAGTTTGGTTGAATCTTGACAAGTATAACCGGGAATACCGCTTCTCAACCTGGCTCTATAAAATTACCGGAAACATTTGTTGCGACCGCCTGCGCTTTCTGCAACATACCCCTTCGGGAAACATGCAAGGACCATCTGTCGATAACCTCCCCTTATCTTCTGAAGAGAACATGGAACAAAGTCTTATAAACAAAGACCTAAAGAACCTGATACTCCGGTTCACCGAGGAACTCACCCCAAAACAAAAACTAGTGTTCACCCTAAGGGAAGTAGAGGGCCTTGAAGTATCCGAAGTAGAAGCTATCACCGGTATGTCTGCCGAAAAGATCAAAAGCAATCTTTACCAGGCACGCAAACAGATACGAATGAAAATAAATCAGATGGAGAACAACCTATGAAAAGAGAAGATGAAACATACGAAAAATGGCTGGACAAACTAAAAAATACCGAACCAGTCTTGAATGCTCCGGAAGAGCTGACAAATGATATTTTGAACAAAATAAAAACCTTACCTTCCGGAACGTCCCTTCTGAAAGAAGCAAAAGGGAAAAGTAAAACAAACAGGATATTACTATCGGTCAGCAAAATATCCGGTATTGCAGCAGCTCTCCTGCTTTGTTTTCTGATAAGCGAAACCATTTTCTTTTCACAAGACAAGCAGTACCCGAAACAATCTTATGCGAATAATGCTATCTGGCAAGGGAAAGCCTACTCCCTACCCGATAGTTGGAGCCCAGAAAGTAGCTTACTCGAAAAAAGCCGCTATCTATCCGAACAATGGAAGGAATATAAAGAAGAACTATCAAAAAGAAAAACTTTCTTCCTGTCCAAGAGAATATCTGTAGAAACCATCATTCACTAAAACGAACAAAAGATGAAAACAAAAGGATATATATCAATCATTTCAGGACTGCTTTTTATGGCCTCCTGTTCTTCCAATCACCGGATAGTGACACAAATTTATCCGGACGGACAAATTGACCGTGAAGTATATGCACACGGAGACTCCGCTTTTATAGCGGGCGACGGCTCACACTCTCCTTTCCTGTTCTCCATTCAGGACTGGCAACAGACTCCTTTGAATCCCAGTATCCCTTTTGTTATCTTAGGAAAGAAAAGCGACTCATTCGGCAAAGAGGATCAATTGAATGTAAAAGTCAAACGCACATGGAATATATGGGATACCCCTCTCCGGCTCACTCCCGAAAAGAAATGGATGGAGCCGTTAGCCGTTCCGCAGGAAAAGCTGGAAAAACATTTCAGATGGTTTTATACTTATTATACATTCACATGCAACTATCGTCAAATTGAAGAAAGAGGCCCCATCCCCCTTGAACATTACCTGAACAAGCAAGAACAAGAACTGCTCTTTCAGGGCGACCTAACTCGAACACGGGGTATGAACGGACTTGAGCTAAACGATAAGCTGAATGACTTGACAGATCGTTTCGTGAAATGGTATAATGAGAGTTTGTTTGAAATCCGCTTTGAAACTATTGAGGAATGGGAAGCTAAGTCCGGTAATAAAACCTTTATCTCAAGGCTGAAAGCAGACAAAGAAGCCATCAAAAAATCAGCCATGAGTAAAGGAGAAGATACAGACCTGGATTCGATAGATATATATCAGCTACTCGACACTTTCTACCAGACGAACTATTTCTCCACTGCATATCATCAGAAGGACAAAGATGAGATAAACCGGTTATTTGAAGAGAAATGCCGTCCGATAGAGTTATTCAACCACCAGATAAAATACGAACTTAATATGCCGGGCCAGTTGATAACAACCAATACCACCCTGCACGAAGGAAAAACTCCTTATTGGAAGATAGACGCCTACCGGCTATTACCTGGTGATTATACTTTGGAAGCCCAATCGCGTGTAGCCAATATCTGGGCTTTTATTGTCACGGGGCTACTTGGGATACTGGCTGTCTGTGGTATGATATATGGGAAAAAGCAAAAAGAAAAGTGATCTTTATTATTATTAAATACATTTATAAATAAAGATTTTATGTAAGTTTGCAGCGTAAAAAAGGACAGATATCGAGATTAATCTAATTGAGTATTTTGGAAAAACAAATGCAAGATAATGAGCCACAGCTTATCCTGTCATTGAAAAACGGCTCTTACAAAGCTTTTGAGAGGATATATCAGATGTACGCAAAACGTTTATTTGCGTATAGCCTGCAATTCACAAAATCTCAGGAAGAATCAGAAGAAATTGTACAGGATGTATTTATGAGGCTTTGGACAAACCGAGCGAAGATACGACAGGAAGATACACTCCGTTCTCTCCTTTTCATTATGACAAAACATTATCTCATTAATGCATTCCGTACTAAAATCAATCAACCGGAATATGAAGAGTATATTCAGTACGTAAATGAACACTCGGTAGATGATGCCTCATACCAGCTAGAATATCAGGAATTTGTAGCAAAGTTTCGTGCCATATTGAAAACACTGCCTGAAACACAACAAAAAGTAATTACCTTGTCTAAAATAGAACAATTCTCAAATAAAGAAATAGCAGACAAACTATCACTGAGTGAACAAACGGTAAAAAACCAGCTTTCCCTTGGACTTAAAAGCCTTAAAGAGAAATTGGGAAGCCTTGGAATATATCTTGTGTTATTATTTATTAATTAAATCGGTTTAATTAGTACGAATCAGATAATTGTTTGTCTATAACATACAGAATAGAATGAATAACTTGATAAAGAAATACAGAATAAATGAATTGAGTCCTGAAGATCTATCGGAACTTAAAAGAAGTACCAATGCGATGGATAATCAGGACCTGGAGAGACTGATCCTTGACGACTGGCTACATGAGGAGATCGATACTTCTTCTGTAGATGACAAACTGTTGCAGAAAATAAAAAGCAAAATCGATCAGGGAGTTAAACCCCAAAGTAACCGCTTTTCCCTGATTCTTCGCTGGACACAGTTGGCCGCAGCTGTCCTATTACCAGTCTTTGTAATACTAAGTTTCTACTTGTATCATGAAAATACGACTTTATTATCTAATGAGATTGTAGTGGAAACGGGACAGGGTGAACGTGCCAGTGTTACACTGCCGGACGGAAGTATAGCTTCACTCAATTCAGAATCCAGGCTTGTCTATCTTCCTAAAGATTACAATAAAAAAGAACGAAATATTCACTTTGGAGGAGAAGGTTATTTTCAAGTCAAGCATAATATGGATATACCTTTCTTTATTAATGCACAAGGACTTCAGGTAAAAGTGCTGGGTACTAAATTCAACCTGTTGGTAAGAAAAACAGACCGGACAGCCGAATTGGCATTGGAAGAAGGGCGTGTTTCGTTGCTGTCTACCCATACAAACAAACAGGTCATTTTAAATAAGAACCAAAAGGCGATTCTGGATTATGCCACCGGAAATATAACAGTCGTATATGACGAACATATAAAGGACATATCAGCCTGGAGGCGTGGTGACATGGTATTCCGCAACACACCCCTGTCGCAGGTTATTCGTACTATTGAAGCAAATTATAATGTACGTATAAAAATAGAAAGCGAAGACTATCTAAACGATCCCTTCACCAGCACTCTGCCTGTCACCAATCTGAATGAAGTACTTGAAGTGCTTGAACACTCATATCATTTAAGAGCTGTTATCAACGGTAAAGAAATCTATCTGAAATAAAATCTGAAATCATTAAAGTCAATATCGAACCGCTTTCTAAAAGGAAGCGGTTTTTTTAATACCCGGATACTCATTTTATGTTCTTTAGCATATATTTTCTTCGGTACTAAATGAAACAGACCCTGTCATTACTATTGATAACGATTCTTTAGGAACCATTAAGTTTAATTCTAAAAACTATTAAAATGAACAAACATTTAAGATTAAGGATGTTAACCTTGTTTTCGTTACTATTCTTTTTTTCTGTTTCTCTCTTTGCACAAGAAAAGCTAGTAACGATACATTTGGAAAATGTTTCTCTAAGAGAAATATTCTCTGCTATTGAAAAGCAAACTACTTATCGCTTTTCTTATCGAAACGTGGTGATAGATGCAACAAAAGACATCACCATTTCCCAAACAAAAGTTCCTGTATCTTCCGTACTCAACGAAGCATTAGCAGGAAAAAACCTGGAGTACAATATTGTATCTTCCAAATCCATTGTTATTTCCGACAAACCAAAGAAAACAGCCTCCGACCAGAAAGAAATTTCCGGTATTATTAAAGATAGCAACGGAGAACCGGTTACCGGTGCTACGATCATAGAAAAAGGAACGAGCAATGGAGCCATATCCGATATGGATGGCCATTTTTCTCTCAAGGTTGCAGAGAACGGAATACTACAGATTTCTTATGTCGGTTATGTAGAGCAAATAATTCCTACTAACAACCAAACCATCTTTAACATCATCCTGAAAGAAGATTCCCGATTGCTTGACGAAGTCGTTGTAGTCGGATATGGTAGCATGAAAAAGAAAGATTTAACCGGAGCTATCACCCACGTGGATGCACAAAAACTAGTCAATGAAAGGCCTACTACAGTACAGGATATTCTCCGCGGCACAGCCCCAGGCTTAATCGTTGAGCCTTCATCCAGTGACGCTAAAGAAGGTCCCGGCTTTCTTATCCGAGGGAAACGTTCTCTAAAAGGAGGAACATCACCGCTAATTGTCTTAAACGGAGTGCCATTCAACGGAGACCTTTCAGAAATCAATCCTATGGATATTGAATCAGTCGATGTCTTAAAGGATGCTTCATCAGCCGCTATTTACGGAGCGAAATCGGCCAACGGAGTTGTTATCATAACAACCAAGAAAGGTAGAGGAGAAAAACCTACTGTACAGTTTGACGGGAGTGTTGGATTTGCGACAATGGGAGTTAGCCGTAAATATTACGAACCTGATGAATATCTGCAATATCGGTCGGATTATGCAACCAGCAGTAACGGATTCGAGAATAAAGGATATTACAGCAAACCGACAGCAGAGAATCTAAAGAAATATAACTTAACCGAAGAACAATGGCGTAACCATGATGCAATTGGTCAGGGCTCTACTAATATGGAAGATGTATGGTTGCAACGTATTGGCTTAGGGGATGTTGAGCGTCGTAATTATTTTGCCAATACCCCATATGACTGGTATGACGCAACCTGGCAGACAGGATTACGACAGAACTACAATGTCAGTCTTTCCGGACAAACGTCCCGAGTAAACTATTACTGGTCACTAGGCTATCAGGACAATGAAGGTAATCAGGTAGGAGACCGATTCAAAAACTATAGAACAAACTTACGTATAGATGCTAAAGCGACCGACTTTCTGGAAGTAGGAGCAAATCTGATTTTACAGAGTCGCGATGAGGGATTCCAAAAAGTAGACTGGGAAGAAATGTGTAAAAACTCTCCTTATTCTACCCCTTATTATGAAGATGGCTCCCTGAATCCCTGGCCTATGGGAGAAGGTCACCAGGCACCTGGTACAAATAGTTTTTATAACTTATCCATGTCATCCAAAAGTGCAGGAACACAGACTGTCAATAGTAATTTCTTTGCAAAACTTACTTTGCCATTCAATATCACTTATCAATTTACTTTTGCCCCCCGTTATAGCTGGGCACAAGACAGAAACTGGAATAGTTCTGAAAGTGTTTTCGATACTACACACGGTTCTGCTACCAGAGCGAGTTCACGTTCTATTGTTTGGACATTAGATAACATAATAAAATGGAACTATACATTTGCTCAAAAACATTTAGTCGATGTAACATTGTTACAAAGCGCAGAGCAAAGTCAGTACTGGAGCGAATCTATGACCGGCAAACAGTTCTCTCCCACCGATATATTGGAATGGCATAATATGCAAAGCGCAAATGAGAAGACATTCAGTTCAAACGATGAAAAATACACAGGAGATGCCCTGATGGCACGTTTGTTTTACTCTTATGATAATCGTTATATGTTTACCGCTTCCGTACGCCGGGATGGATTTTCAGCCTTCGGACGTTCCAATCCACGTGCAACTTTCCCTTCTTTAGCTCTGGCCTGGAATTTTTCAAATGAAAGCTTTTTTAATTGGGATCCTATGAGCAATGGAAAACTTCGTATTTCCTGGGGTAAAAACGGTAACCGCGATATTGGTATTTATCAGGCATTATCCCAGCTGACCACCGGTAGCGGTATCAGTAAATACTCATATGCCACTTCTGCCGGAACATTATATGAACTTTCAACTCTACAAATTGAGCGTATGGCCAATAATGATTTAAAATGGGAAAGCACAGCATCATGGAACGTCGGACTCGATTTCGGATTTCTCAATAACCGTATCAATGGAAGTCTGGAATGGTATTATATGCCGACGACAGACTTATTGATGGACCGCACACTCCCTAATATCAGCGGTTATAGTTCTGTTGTAACAAATTTAGGAAAGGTCGTAAACAGTGGTTTTGAAATATCATTACATTCTGTGAATATTGATAATGAAAATTTCAGTTGGAACACTTCATTTAATTTATCTCACAATAAAAACCGCATTAAACATTTATATTATACTTATGAAGACGTATTAGATCAAAATGGAAATATAGTCGGTTCAAAAGAAGTTGATGATATAAACAAAAGCTGGTTTATCGACAAGCCCATGGGGACTATCTGGGATATTGAAATGATAGGAATCTGGCAGGAAAATGAAGCGGAAGAAGCTGCCAAATATGGACAAAAACCAGGCGATGCCAAGGCACGGGATGTAAATAATGACTACCGGATATCTCAGGATGATAATGTATTTTTAGGACAAACAGATCCGAAAGTCAGATTATCTCTCAGAAATGATTTCGTCTTGTTTAAAGACTTCGACATATCTTTCAACCTGTACTCTTATCTGGGACACAAAGCTGCAACAACGGATTATTTAAACTATTTTGATTTTAAAGGAGATTATTTGAATGCTCCGGTGAGAAAATACTGGACACCTGAAAATCAATCTAATTCTTTTGCACGTTTAAAGTCAACATTACCATCCAATGTCTCCCCTAAAAAAATAATCAGCAGAGACTTTATCCGTCTGGAAAATATATCTGTCGGATATAGAGTTCCGAAAAAAATAACAACTTTATTACGCACCCAGGATATCAGGGTATATGCAACGATCCGTAACGTAGCGATATGGGCATTCTCGAAAGAATGGTCAAATGCCAATTATTGGGATATTGAAACAACAGGTTCTATGCCCCGAACATATACATTAGGTGCCAGTATAACATTTTAATCCATTTTATTATGAAAAATAATCTATTCAAATCAGTATCTCTTACGCTCGTTTTATCGACATTAGCTTCTTGTTCCGAAAGTTGGCTGGATCCGGAACCTCTGTCTTTTTATGAGCCTAATATTACATTTTCAACAGTCGAAGGTCTTGAAGGTGCATTAACCCGTTGCAGAAGTGATATGCTTTATTATTTTCTGGGTTCCAATGGAACTGCCGTATCTACAGAATTAATTTTTTCAGATGTAGCTGTATCTGCAATCACAGATTTAAGTGGTTCACAAAATTTTACTTCAGATATTACTCCAACATCTAACAATCTTTTTATTGGAACCAACCTGTCCAATGCATTTTGGACTAGTGGAGTATCCGGAAGCAGTTTTGCCAATGCAGTCATATCACGTCTTCCCGAACTAGATTTGGACGAGACTACTAAAAACCAGATGCTTTCCAGAGCTTATTTTCATCGTGCATGGCGTTACTATCATCTTACTTTCCAGTTTGGAGACATTCCTCTGGTAACGAAAGAAATAACCACTCCCAAACTGGATTTCCGTTCAGTAAAGATGGAAGTGATTATTGAGAAAATGATCAAAGATTTGGAATTTGCGGTAGAAAATATCCCGGAAAGGGACGATTGGGGAAAAGAGAACAAAGGAACCTGTCTGATGTTGCTCACCAAGTATTACCTGGCCGCAGGCGAATTTGAGAAAGCTCTTAATGCCGCAAATACGCTGATAAACAACTGTGGTTATGAATTAATGGAAGAACCGTTCGGCACGTTTGAAAATCCTTTCCCGGATGTTCGTCCGATGACGAGAAATGTCTTATGGGATTTGCACAGACCTGTCAATAAATCTATTTCGGCTAATAAAGAAAGTATTATGACTATCATCAGCCGTTATGAGAATCAGGATAGTAGAGTTAATACGATGTTTTTATACAACTTTACCCCATTCTGGAGTATGACAGATGTTAACAGGGGTATTTTAACTCCAAGTAAGCAAAATATCGGAATAGGCCGACAAGCCGGCACAGCTGAGTTTATGGCACAATATCCTGATTATATAGACCAAAGAGCAGTATGCGGACGAGGTGAATGTTTCATAAGACCAACTTACTTTGCTGAAAAAAGTATGTGGACAGACGAGAATGACCTTCGACATGACAGGAAAACAGGAAACTGGATGGCTATGGAGGATTTGAAGTATAACAACGTAAATCTGTTGGGTACTGATGATGAAAAATATTATTTAAAACCTCTTCAGAAATATGCAGATGACGGAACATTATTGTGTAAAGATACTATACGCTGCTGGTACGGTTATCCTTATTACAAATTATGGGTAGATGATGTTGACCGGGATGTTGCCAATGGATATAAAGGTGTCGATTATCAGGGAGGCCCTGGTGATACGTACCTATATAGGTTAGCAGAAGCATACTTGCTGAGGGCTGAAGCTTACTATTGGCTGAACGATTATGCAAAAGCAGCAGAAGATGTGAACAGGATCAGAAAACGTGCTCATTGTACTACATTCTTTAGTGCAGCCGATATGAACGGTCTGGATGGTATGGATATCATTATGGACGAAAGAGCCCGTGAATTGATGTACGAAGAATTCCGCCATGTAGAACTGGTGCGTGTTTCATATATTAAGGCAAATAAAGAAGGGACATACCAGTCTCCCAAAAGCCTGGCTGACGAAAGCAGTAACAGTTACTGGTGGCACCGTATCGTAAAGTACAATAATTACTATAACAAAGGTATAACTACTTTACACAGCGATGAATATAAAATTGCTAAACATAATATATTCTGGCCTATTACACAAGGAAATATTGATCCTAATTTATATGGTCGCATAAACCAGAATTACGGATATGCAGGTTATGAGAAAAATGAACCGCCAATCAGTTCTCTTGAAGAATTAGAGGCATCCGGTCAGTAAAACTCATCGTATGAAATATAGTGCTCACTACAACTCAGTGGGCACTATTTGATAAGAATCAATCTTACTCACGAATCAAAAGGAAATACATCCATGAATATATCAAAGAAAAACACGTTCCTGGTTACAACATGCAGCCTATTGATTTCTTCGATGGCAGTAGCTCAGGATAAAAGAGAAAAAGACATTCAGCCTGAATGGTTAAAAAAATACAGTGACAAGGAAATTTATAACATGTTTGAAAATCCGCCCATGTTCTATGCCCCTCATACCTTTTGGTTTTGGGACGATGTGATCAGAGACGAACAGACGGCAGCCTCAATGGCCGAAGAGATGGCTAAACAAAAATTAAATCCCGGATATGCACATCCTCGTTCCGGATTTGATAATGCGGTAACAGCACTTCCTGTCGAACAATACCTTGCCGAACCCTGGTTCAATAGCTTTAGTAACGCACTGCAAAATGCAAAGGATAACGGATTAACACTCGGATACTGTGATGATTATAATTGGCCAAGCGGCCAAGTAGCAGGTAAGGTTCTGCAAAAACACCCGGAACTGGAAGCAACTTATCTTGCTCCAAAACGTTATTATGTAAAAGGGAAAACAGAGGTAAAATACGACTCGATAAACTTCGCTGTTGCCGGAAAAATGGTTAACAACCAGCTCGACGCCTCATCACTACGGATTATCGGTGAAGGAAGTAATATCAAATGGACAGCTCCTTCGGGGGACTGGATGATCTACACATACACAATAAAAAAACATCCGGGGATTGATGGCGGAAAGGTAAATTATCTGGACCCGAAATTAATGGAAGTATTTATTCCTTTAGTCCATGAACAATACGACAAACATTTCAAAAAGGACATGGGGTATAGCATCCCAGGAGTATTCGTTGATAATGAAGGCGATTACGGATGGAAAATGGCCTGGTCCGAACATTTGGCAATCCAATATCAGAATAAAAAGAAACGTGATATAAGAACATGGTTGCCTTTATTAACCGAAAAAGACAAAGACGGCTTATTTGTAGTGGCCCGATGTGACTGGTTCGATGTTGTATCGGATGTATATAATGAATGTTATTTCGAACCATTGGTCAAGTGGCTGAAGGAACGTAATATGTATTATATTTCTAATTTGTGGGAAGAGTCATTACAACTCCAGACAATCGCTGTCGGTGATTTGATGAAAACAACACGCTGTGTAACAATGCCCGGTAACGACTGCCTGGAAATGAAATCTCAGGATGTACATGATTTCAAAGAAATACAATCCGTTGCAGAATTTGAAGACCGTCCTTTTATGAGCGAAATCATGGGAGTGGCCGGATGGATACAATCTCCGGAAATGATGAAAATGACAATAAATTCCGTTACTTCATTCGGGGTTAATCATGTTGTTCCTCATGGTATTTACATGAACAGACAATTGGAAACAGTACCTTTTCCCAGTGACTGGTTCACTGAAAATCCCTATTGGAACTATCTACACCAATGGACTGATTTTGCCAGACGAGCAGCCTTCATAACCCGGCAAAGCAACCTGGTTGCAGACGTTCTGCTGGTTCACCCTATTGAAACCGCCTGGTCTTTTTCAGAAAACTATTTCTCAGAAGAAAAGGGTGTACAGAATGCACCGTGGGACCCACGTGTCATTGAAACAGACCAAGTCTATTCGGATGCTATGAGAAAGATGAATCAGGAAAATATTGACTTCCTGATAGCCGACAAACATTACTTATCGAAAAGTACAATACAAAACACCGGCAAAAGCACAACAATAACGATCAACAACCATGATTTTAAGGCAATCGTACTTCCTACAACTTATATTATACCTCAGTCATCATTCAAAAAAATCGTTGAATTCGCCAAACAGGGAGGGTTAGTTGTTTTATTGGGTGAATTACCTCAGGGTTCTCCCGAAAAAGGATTAAACGATAAAACAATTATAGCCCAGGCAAAAACATTAAAACAGTTTCCGAACGTTATCAATTTAGCATCTGATAAAGACAAAATGGAGGCAATGATCACCGTCTTAAACGAAAAGATGGCACCTCAGATACGTCTTAAAAACTCAGGTAGATTATATACGGCTCAAAGAAAGGCCGGTAATACTAATTTATACTGGTTTGCAAACAATACCGATACATTAAAACATTTCACCGCATGGCTCAGAGATGGAAAAGGAGTTGCTGAAATATGGGATTGTGAGACAGGTCAGAAAAAGATTATTCCATCGACAACAGAGAACGGATATCAGAAAGTATCCCTGACATTGAATCCGTTTGAAGCTTATTGGCTGGCTTTTAATCCGGATAAAACAAATTCAAGAGAAGTGAAACCGGATATCACCACCAAAGAAAGAATAATCGATACCACATGGGAAATTAGCTATCCAAATGAAAACACTATTTATAAAACAACGGCAAAAGTATTATATTCAGATAGCCGGTTAAAAGAAAATGAGTTTTTACGATTAGGATATGATGACTCGAACTGGAAATATTATTCCCGCCAAGACGAAAATAATATTAAAAGCATCTATGGTTATTGGAGAATGAATATTCCGGTAGGTACAAAATCAGTTGTAGTTCCATCCTATATGTTGGGAAAAGAAATCTGGCTGAATGATAAAAAGATAAAGGTAACGGATTCTTTAATCAACCTGGCTCCGGAATCAAAATTACTATCGTTTGTAATAAATCGGAAGGAAGAAAAAATAACTGTTGCTCCTTTTAAATTTACAGTTGGTACGAAAGAGAATCAAAAACTGACTTCGTGGTACACTTATGGACTTCAGCAATATTCCGGATTTTTAGAATATGAAACTTCAATTACGATAGACGATACGTCTTCAAATGTTTTTATTGATTTAGGCGAAGTAAAATATATGGCCGAAGTTTTTGTCAATGATCAACCAGTTGGAGCCCGTTTATGGCCTCCTTTCAAATTTGACATTTCTAACACATTAAAACAGGGAGAGAATAAAATCAGGATAAAAATAGGAAACCTGATAGCCAATAAAATGTGGATGAAAGAGGATATGGGAAAACTCCGTACCTGGGGTTGGAAAGGAATACCGGATCTAAACCAATGTAATGCGGGGCTATTCGGACCTGTCAAATTGATTTTCACATCCAAATAAGTACCATCAGAGACTATCTTTTAATCAAATACAAAAGTAATCAGAATGAGAAATGTATTTTTTATCTTACTAATATTACTGACAAACATCTTCTTCAATGCGTGTAAAGAGAAAAACGATACCACCTTTGAAGAAGCATTCGATAATCCACCCGAGTCCACAAAACCCTGGGTGTACTGGTACTGGATCAGTGATAATATATCGAAAGAAGGTATTACACGGGATTTGGAAACGATGGCTGAAGTAGGTATCGGTGAAGCGCTCATCGGTAACGTTGTCGACCCGGGAAATCCCTGGGGGAAAGTGAAAGTCCTCAGCGAAGAATGGTGGAGTTGTGTCGAACATGCTATCAAAGAAGCCGACAGGCTGGGGATCAAAGTCGGCATGTTCAACGGACCGGGATGGAGTATGTCCGGAGGTCCCTGGGTAAAACCCGAAGAGGCGATGCGTTATCTCACATCTTCTGAGACCAGAGTCACAGGAGGCAAAAAAATCGAGATTCAACTGGAGCAACCGGCCGACTTCTTTCAGCAGGTATCCGTACAGGCTTTTCCTGTTCCTAAAAATGATAATGGACATATAACAGCTGACATAGCCGAAATACACGCCGACCAGGCAGAAGTAAGGGCCATGTTCGACGGGAACAGGAAAACCGCATTCAAAGCCGATAAATATCCTGTCATCATCGACATTCACACCAAAGAACCCTATACGGCACGAAGCATTGAATTCGTACCGGTGGAAAGTGGTATCGGAGCAAACTTCAAATTACAAGTCAAACAAAAGGATGGCAATTACAAAACCATAGCCCACCGCGATGTTGCCCGTACAAGGCTGGATGCCAATATGGGCGGGATGACATTCGGACCTGCCACAGAAAGTTTCGAGGCTGTTACGGCTTCCGATTTCCGGATAATCATAGACGGTTATTATGGCGGCCATATCGGAGAAATTGAAATATCGGGAGCTGCCAGATTATCCCATTTTGTGGAAAAACAGTTAGGCCGCTTAAGTGATATTCCACAAGTTAAAGCAGATACATATATGTGGGACAAGCCGGCTGAACCGGAAAATGAAGAATTGAAAATAAGTGCCGACGCGATCATAGATATCACCGGCAATGTAGATGAAAAAGGCGTTTTAAGATGGGACGCTCCGGAAGGAGAATGGATCGTTTTACGAACGGGAATGGCCCTTACCGGTACACAGAACGCTCCGGCATCTCCTGAAAGTACCGGTTATGAAATAGATAAAATGAGTAAAGCGGCAGCTTCAGGACATTTCGATGCTTATGTCGGTGAAATTATCCGCCGTATTCCGCCCGAAAAGCGTAAAGGTTTCAGGCATGTTGTTGCAGACAGTTACGAACAAGGTTCGGAAACATGGACAGAAGGTTTCGGCGAACTGTTTGAAAAAGAATACGGATACAGTCCTTATCCATGGATGCCGGTATTGACCGGGCGTATCGTCGAAAGCGCCGATCGTTCCGACCGTTTTTTGTGGGATCTGCGCCGGTTGGTTGCAGACCGTATTGCCATAGACTATGTCGGAGGACTTCGTGAAAAATGTGAAGAGAACGGCTTACGTCTTTGGTTGGAAAACTATGGACACTGGGGATTTCCTGCCGAATTCTTAAATTATGGCGGGGCTAGCCACGATGTCGGCGGAGAGTTCTGGATCAGTGATCCCAGCCTGGGGGCTGTTGAATGTCGCTGTGCTTCATCGGCTGCCAATACCTATGGGAAACCTTTTACTTCTGCTGAAGCATTCACCTCTTCCTGGTCATTCAACCTGACACCGCGGGATATGAAGAAAATGGGCGACTGGTCCTGGACAGAAGGAATAAACCATTTTGTTTTACATGTGTATATACACCAGGCTTACGAACAAAAACCGGGTATTAATGCATGGTTCGGTATGGATTTTAACCGCCACAGCAACTGGTTCCCGCACTCAGGCTCCTATTTCGACTATATACGCAGATCGACCGCTATTTTACAAACAGGAAAACATGTGGCAGATGTAGCTTATTTTATCGGGGAAGACGCACCGAAAATGACAGGAGAAAAAAATCCGTCTCTCCCTCACGGCTATGATTATGATTTCATTAACAGTGAAGTATTACATAAATATGCAGACGTAAAAGACGGTAGATTGATTTTGAAATCCGGCATGTCCTACAGGCTGCTTGTTTTACCCAATCAACAGACCATGCGTCCGGAAATGCTGGAAAAGATTGCTGAACTGGTTAAAAACGGATTAGTGGTTCTGGGTCCTAAGCCTCTGTCCTCTCCCAGCGGTAAAGATTATCCGGCAGCGGATAACAGGGTTGTTTCCTTAGCGGATGAATTATGGGGGGACAGTGAAAATGTGCACAAATATGGTAAAGGAATGGTCCTTTCCAATATGGATATCAACCAGGCGGCGGAATTATTGAAGCTGAAACCGGATATGGTCATGCCGGAAGGGTTCTTGTTCACGCACAGAAGTACAGGCAATTCGGATGCTTACTTTATTACCAATCAGAAAGACGATAAAAACAAGGGCGAGTTCGGTTTCAGAATAACCGGAAAACAGCCTGAACTATGGAATACTGTCACCGGAGAAAAGCGCGACCTGTACGAGTTCAGGGAAGAGAACGGTTTTACTTATATTCCCCTTGAATTCGACAAATCTGATTCCTGGTTTATCATATTCCGCAAAGGGATAGAAAAGAAAATAGACAGGCCGAACTTCCCTGAAAAAACGACTATGCAAACACTTAAAGGGGACTGGAAAATAACATTCGAAGCAGCAAACGATACCATTGAAAGTATCATTATGCCGGAATTAAAAGACTTGACAACCTTTGACGAACCTTCTATTAAATATTTCACGGGAGTAGCGACATATTCAAACGAATTTGAATACCCGGAAGAACCGACATCCCCCGTATGGATAGATTTGGGAGAGGTAGAAGCGATGGCACAGGTTACGATTAACGGACACAGGCTCCCCTATCTCTGGAGATATCCCTATTCCGTAGAAATCTCTGATTTACTTATGAAAGGCACCAATAAGATTGAAGTGGATGTTGTAAACACATGGTGGAACCGTCTTGTAGGTGACAAACAACCCAACAGTAAACAGCATGCATCTGCTACCGTCTGTAGATGGAATGCCGATAGTAAATTGTTACCGGCCGGATTGGTGGGACCTGTTACTTTAAAAAAGGAATAATCAACCCTTCCTGAAAAGACCTTTTCAGATCTTGCTTCATAAAAAAACTACGGTCTCTCAATGAAACCGTAGTTTTTTTATTTTAATCCAATCCTGCCATTAATCCAGGAACAATGCCGAACAAGCAGCATTTGCCCCCCGCACCTGACAAATACGGACACGTACCGGTTGATTGACTTCAAATGTCACATAACGTCCCATCCCGTAATTGCGGACCATATGGACCGGAGATAAAATTCGTTTATTCTGCAAATCAAACAGTTCGATCGCGCTCCGCCGTCCGTTATAATCCCAATCTACAAAGTAAAGAGATATTTTATACGGCTTATCGTGCCGGTAATCCACATCTATTGTTATCGTCTGACGACAAACCTGCGGATCAAAGGTCATTATAGCTCCTAAACTACGGCTCTCATCATTTTCAATATTGGAGACCAATGCCCGTTTGTCAGAAGCCGTATTCATATAGCTAGAATTTTCTTCTCGCTGGCAAATGATACTTTGACATTGCTTCGGCAGCTTAGTCCGGTGTGCACCTTCCCCGTCGTAATTGAACAAAATATATCCTTTCGAACCATATACTCCTTTCCAGTTACCCTGAGTCAAAGTATCTTCCTTTACCGTCGAAGCCGGATAACAGTACTTGAGTTCTTCTTCAACCACCGGGCTTTCAGCAGGACGGTCATAAGAAAAGCTGAATGTATGCGATCCTTCATTCAAAACAGGCAAATAAACGTGAGTGGCGTTCTTCTTTTCCGGCTGTATCGTTTGTCCGTTCATTTTGATTTCTATATTTGCAGCTCCCATAAGAGGTATAGCCAAGCGCCCTGTTGTTCCGGCAGGAACAGACAAAGATCCTTTTCCTTCCTTTACATCCATATAAACCTGTATTTTCCCATGAGGAGTAGGAACAGCCCCGTCAATACGGGTCAATCCGGTAGTCAGATGGGGACAAACGGTAAAAGTTTTAAATCCCGGAACTTCCGGTTTTACACCTAAAACCTCTTCACTCAACCATTTCGCTACACCGGCACTCCAGGGATGAGTAAAACTGGTATATCCGCACTGGTTATTGACCGGAGCATCATTATCCGCTAGTTTACAGAGATTCCATGAAGGACGGAATACTTCAAAAAATGTTGTCGCTCCATAACGTAACTGTCCTCCCCAGCAATCATCGATCGTATTCATCGCTTCTCCATAACGCCCCAAACAAGCCAGTGCATTGATTACAAAATACTGGTTGAAAGGAGAATAGGAAACACGCTGCAAGCGATCGCTAAAGACATTATTCCATAAAGAAGCGACCTCCTCAGGAGAAACGACACCTGCATTCACTGCATCAGAAGCGGCAAATATATCCAACCCTTCCTGCCAGTCCGGACTACACTGCAATTGCTGTTGCTTTTCATCGGCATACGTTTCATATTTCCGGGACAGATCCTGCCGGCCACAATCATTCATCGCCTTTGCAAACCTCTTCCAGGTCTGAATAGATAACATTTTATATGCCGTATGTGTCTCTTTACAGTTCGGATTCTCAAAACCAGCCCCTAACCGCTCATCCCATCCGTAAAAAGAGACCGAAGGACTTTGTTCATAATGCTGATAAGCGATATCCAGTTTATTGCAGGCATTATTACATAAAGAATCCAAAAGAGACTGATCTCCGGTATACTGGTAATAATCCAGTAAGCTCTGTACCCAATAAAGAGAATAACTCAGGATACCATTAAACTGTTCCGCCGTATAAAGAATGTTCTTACGGACAAAATCATAATTACCAAAAGCGACAAGAGCGGCAGCCTGTGAAGTGTGTGCATCACCGGTCCACGAATGACGGTCACTCCGTTCCATCAGAATGGCACCGAAATAATCTTTCAGCAAATTGAGCCGGACAGTATAGGCGGCAGTGTACCAGATACGGTTCAACTGTTCGTCGTTACTGTTAAAACTTCCTTCATAATTAGTCGGTTTCGTCTGGCAGACCAATCGTACATTCCGTATCCTGAATTTCTTAGACACATCTTTCAAATGTATCCAGGCAAAACGTACACCTTCATACAATTGTTTATTCAACTCTAAACGATACGTTTTACCATATTGCTTAGGCACAGCCGTCTTTACCGGATGCTCGGAACCCAGATTGAAAACAGCCGGCTCATTGAACTCGCTGATACTGCATTCGACAGTAGCCGGCATATCATCACATTCAAATTCCAGCCAACCGGCATTGACCTGACCGAAATCAAACATGATATTACATGCTCCGGTAATTGTTAAGTCCGAATGACCTTTTACCGTCATATTCATCGGTTCATCACATGTAACAGAAACCGGTTTCCGTGTGTACACTTCCAGATCATCGTCGGCATCCGGACTTTTCCACCGGCAATTGACTAATGGGTCCGGCGAGCAAGTGATCTTCTCTCCTGTCGGAACACCCTTCAAAGGTGGATACGGCGACTTCTTCAAGTCTTTTCCTTCCGGACTAGCAGCCAGTACGAACAACGGTGTCAGTAATAATATTTTCGTAAACAGAATCAAGTTTTTAGACATAACTACAATTTTAACTTATAAATAACTATTTAACGCAATCCGAAGATAGTACAATCATAACAAATATGGATATCTTGCCATTGTAATATGATTTATATATATTTGTACAAAGTTCATTGCATCTGAATATGAAAAACAAAAATCTTTTCAAATACCTCGTCAGTAGTGAAAGAGATTTACTCTGGGGATTGATCGTTGACAATGTAGGTCAGGCAGAAATCAGCAAAGACTATAAAATCTATCCGCCCAAAGTAGGACATCCCACAGATTATTACTTTACTCCTCAAAACGGACGTATACTCGATAATTACCAGCTCATTTATATCTCTAAAGGGAAAGGGACTTACTTCACTTCTCCCGATGAAAGTATCCCGATAACAGCCGGAGATATGCTGATAATACCTCCCTATACATGGCATAGCTACTATCCGGACAAAAAAACCGGATGGCAGGAATACTGGATAGGCATGCGTGGTCCTCATCTGGATGCAAGGTTCAAAAACGGCTTCTTCGGAACAAACCGGTTAGTTTATAAAGTCGGGTTGCGCGAAGATATCATCCAGTTATTCAACCAGGCCATAGACTTCGCTTTCTCCGAGCAAGCCACTTACCAGCAAACACTGGCCGGGATTGGCAACCTCATCCTGGGAATGGCTATCTATTATGACTGCAACCAACATTTCACAAATGATGTCGTTATCCAGCAAATCAACCAGGCCCGTATAATCATGAGGGAAAATTTCCTTACAGGAATATCCCCTAAAGATGTCGCTCAACAGATCAATATGGGATACTCCTGGTTCAGGAAACTATTCAAAGAATATACGAATGTCTCGCCGGCTCGTTTTATATTAGAATTAAAACTACAGAAAGCCAAAAGCCTCCTGCTCAACTCCTCCCTGAGTGTCAAAGAGATATCCTATATGGTCGGCTATGAAGATGCAACTTATTTTACCGCACTTTTCAAAAAATATACCGGATTCACTCCTTTAGCTTACAGGGAACAGCTTTCTTCAAACCAACTACAGCATGTTGCCGATTCAGAAAATGACGGGAAGACAGCTCTTTAAACACCGTATCAGACCTTATAACAAAACTTATTCTTGCTTGTATGTTTTCACCGTATCTATCATTGCCAGAATATTTTCCACCGGTGTTCCTGCCTGTGCATTATGACATGAACAACAGATATAACCACCGTCTTTGCCTAACGTTTCAAGGCATTTCCGGGTTTCATCGATCACTTCACCGACTGTCCCCATCGGTAAGATACGTTGATTCTCGACTCCCCCGTGAAAAATAAGATCTTTCCCGTATTGCTGTTTTAGATTAGCCCTGTCCATACCTGGACAAACATGCTGTATCGGATTCAGAATATCTATACCGCACTCGATCAATCCCGGTATCAAAGGAAGGACTGCACCATCCGTATGATACAATACCTTCTTGCCATAACTATGGATAAGGTCGCACCAGTTCTTCAGCCTGTGCTTGAAATGCGTTTCCCACGAATCCAGGGAAATCAGCATACTATCCTGCATTCCCATATCATCACTGATAAATACAATATCGAGTTCATCGTTCAATTCAGTCAGCATCCGTTCCAGCATGACGGTTTGAATGGCGTCGATACGCTCTACCGTCGCATCCAGGAAGTCCGGATTTGCCAACGTATCCATCAGGGCATTTTCCAATCCGCGCATCTGGCAATAAATCTCAAAATGAGATATCCAGGGACCTATCGTTGCGAAATTCCAGGAACGTGCTTCTTTTGCCAATGCCTTCGCTCCTGCATAATCAAATTTATCCGGGTCAGGCCAGGAATGATAACCGGCCAGCTGGGACGGATCCATATAATCGGCAATCGGCGGATTGATATATTCCTGGTAAGTTGCCAGGCCAGCCTTTACCATCCGGGTCGGAACACCCCACATCGTTATCTCCCCGCTATCGTTCGGGTCGAAGAAACGTCCTCCGTAACCGGGAAATATCCAGACTATTTTATCTATTCCCAACTTATTATAAACAGCCATTTCATCTTGTAATGAAGTATATTTCCGAAGTGAATCAAGTACTTCGGGTGTACACCAGAGGTCGACGGGCGGACGATCGACAGGCTGACGGTTTATTGTTGCCCAAATACGTTCTTTGGGAGTCATATTATCCATATCTGTTAACAGTTTATTTATTGCTTGTTCAATGTTGATTATTCTTATTTTTTACCTTCCGGTAAATACAGGTGAGATTGTTGCAGATATCACAGGAATAACTACTTTTCCGCACATTCCTGCCGATGCCGATAATACCGCTTACCGATTTGATCGGGACCATCAGGCAACTGGCTGAAAGTGAGATCTCACATGTATGAGCCGGTACTAATGAGAAAAGCTGCTTCTGATCATCAACAGGCCAGTTACAATAACCGGGACTGTACCGATTGGTTATTTTCATTCCTTCCGACTGTACTTGCTTCTCCAGTTCAGACTGAATAAAATCCATAGACTTTTCAACAACGACACTTCCCATCGTATCCACGATATACCCTTTCAGATACTCACCTTCTTTATTGTACTTTCCGGAATAATCCGAAAATCCCTGTCCGGCCGTACAGATAAAAACGGCGATCTTTTCTGCTCCTTCCATCAGCCGGCAGATTTTACGGGATGTTTTTATAGTCTGTCCCGCTATCCGTATCTCTCCTGTTTCCGGAAACCGTTCTATGTCCTCAAAAACGGCATAGCCTCCCCGTATATCTGAAATTGCAGGGAGTTGCTCAAAAACCTCCGTTACCTCGCACACTACCGGATTATCCGGAGAACGGTCTTCTTCATGCAGCATTTCCAGCAGATCATCCGGAAGAATACCTGTTTCCCGAATTGTCGGACTATAATAACTAAATGCAGCCATCAAAACGTCATTTATATGCTACGATTAAAAGCTGATAAAGCATTATAATAGGCCCGGATATTTTCTTCCGGTACGCAAGGAGGCACATCACAGCCGGTCGACAATACAAAATTCGGGTACTCTGCCGTCTGTTCCAATAAGGAAGTTACCTCTTTCTCAATCTCTTCCGGTGACATCATACGGAGCACTCCTACCGGATCGATATTCCCCATGACCAACGTATCCCCCGGACATTGTTTCAAAACTTCCGTCATTGATATGGCATTACCGAAATGATAGGCTTTCGCTCCGGTGGATATCATGGCGTCTGTACACTGACCGGTATTACCGCAATTATGTAGGATTACCATGAACGAATCGTCCTGTACTTTGTCGATGATATTTTTTACATATACCGAAGAGAACTGTAAACAATCTTCGTTCGATAACAATCCGGCTGCCGGTTCGGCAATTATAACCCCGGAGCATCCCGTCCGTTTCAGTTCCATACAATAATCTTCTATAAAACGGGTACATTTATCGAGCAGCAGAGCTATAGCTTCCGGTTCCAGATAACAAGCGACCATGATCTCCGACATGCCATATAATCTTCCGGCAAGAGAGAAAGGACCGATAGCCCCGGCAAACACCGGTTTATCCGTGATCATCCCGACCGCCATTTTATTAGCCAGTATATACACAGGTATCCTGCCGGATGACAAAGAGGGTATCTGCAATCCTTCTATACTTTCCGAATCGACCAGGCTTCCCAGAATATGCGGCATATCGTTTTCAGGGAATGCGATGGAACTCCCAAACGCTTCCGCTTCTACTGTCAGGTCCATGATCACGGTAGCCGCCTTCGACGGATACATCTTACTCAGTTCATAGATTGCCTGTGCATGTTTCTCTCCGCTCTGAACAGCATCTTTCACGGTTGCCCCTATCATCTCGATGCCGGGATGGGTCATAATCGGCATAGTACAACGTTCGCGTACATTTATAATATCACTGATCCAATTATCTACGTTCATACCATTCTTTTTTATGCAACCAGCTTATCCAATATCTCCACCAATGCCTGCGGTTCGTCCGTATAATAATCGGCGCCGATCTTTTGGGCGAACTCATTGTTCAACGGTGCACCTCCCACACAGGTGATGACTTCGGGAAATTCCGACTTGATCTGCTTGTTGATTTTTTCCATATTGGCCATCGTTGTCGTCAGCAAGGCTGACATTCCTACAAATGCACCCGGATTCATCTTTATGGCATCGATAAACTTCTCGGCAGGAACATCCACGCCTAAATCTATTACCTCATATCCGTTTCCTTCGGCGATCATACTCACCAGGTTCTTCCCGATATCATGCAAATCGCCTTCCACCGTACCGATGATCAGCTTCCCTTTCCGTTTGACGGAACCATCCATAAAATACTTCTTCAGATGTGCCATCGCCCCACTCATGGCTTTGGCACTCATCAAGACCTGGGGTACGAAGACTTTGTTTTCACGGAATTTCACTCCGATACGTCCCATACCGACAATCAGGCCTTTTGAGAGGACATCAGTAGGTGCAACACCCTCTTCCAAAGCCTGCATAGTAAGTTCGTCGGCACCCAACTGCCCTTTCATGCTTGGCGGATAGGGAGATTTTTGATTTATTTTCCCGTTTTCCACACATAATGCGATTTGTTCTAAAATGTCGTTCATAGTTTTTGTTGTTAGAATGTTCAATAATTTTATTTGCCGTATAATCTTACTCTCACTGTTCCTTTACAAGGATAAGTAAAGGAAGCCTTGCCATCTATCCCGACTTCTACAGGAGTCGTTTTACCCTGGATGGCTAATTTGTATTTTAAAGCCGGATTCAATCCTTCAATAATAAACCGGTAATTGTCCGCCGTATTCATTTCCCACGAAATATCATTTCCGGAACACTGTTTCAAGGTTACACCCACCGGCGAAGACGACTCACCAAAGATTTTCAACACTGTTTTTTCTTCATTGTGCGGATAGACAACCAAACCGCCTTCCCGGAAAGAGGCTCCGAAAGCATCACGGCTTTTAACAGAAAAACGGTCTGTCTGCATCTCATAATCATCGACACTCAAACGGATGCGATAGTCGGTATCCCGCAACGTATAATTAAATTCCGTTCCGTTAAGTATCTCAGACAGGTTAGGTTCCAGTCCCATCCTGTTCCATTTCGGACGTATCCCGTAAATGTCGCGGTAAAGAGCCGTCACACTTGTACAGATACCTGCCAAAATATCGGAACCCTGTCCCTCCTGTGTCTTACGGCTATACCGCTGGGAAGAGAGTCCGTCTTTTTTATATTGCGCCAGGATGTTACGGATATATTTTAAAGCGATGTGCTTGTCGTAACCAACATAAGCCCTGACTCCCAGATATCCCCAGGTCGGGAAGATATCCCCGTTCTCATAAGTTGGGAAAGGCCAGTTTCCGGCTGATACTTCCTCTCTTTTAAAGGAGTCGAAACAAAGCGGCCAGTGGAACAGGTTCTCGGCAACCGTTCTTTTCTCAATCTGTTCAAGTACCTGGGCGATCCGTCTTTTATCATCACATAAACCGAAGGCAATCACAGCGAAGTTGACCGGAGTAACCAGGTTATCCCCATGTACAGAACCGTCTTTATCCCTCCAATAAACATATTGTTTTTTCTCCGGCGACCAGAAACCGCCGTCATGGATCGACTTGTTGAAGTTATCTTTCAGCTTCTGTGCCACTGCCGTATAATAATCAGCCTTTGCCTTATCTCCCAAAACCCGTTCACAGCCGGCCCACAGATTAAGGGCTTCATACATCTGGGCATTTACAAACGCATTCTCGAAGCTAGCCCAGACGATATCCAGCCAATCGCTTGCCTTCTCTTCTTTTATAGAGTTATTCATCATCTCAAAAATGCCGTTGCCATTCGAATCCCTTCTGATCAACCAATCCAGCGCCTTCTCGCAACCTGCTTTATGAGATTTCAGCCACTCGATATCACCACACAAGTCAAATTGTTCCGCCGTGTTAATCACATGGCCGGTCTGCGAATCTATCGTGTATCCCCATCTTGCTTCATAATATCCGGTTTTATAATTGAATGTTCCCGGCATCTGATCTTCATCCGCATTATGCCACCGGGAAAGGACACGTCCGTCGGCTGTTATCGCATAATCCCTCTCACTGTCTAAGGTTGCGGACATATTTTTTACATAATTGCCGTCATTCAAGGCCATTCCTATCTGGGCAAAGAAAGGCTCATGCAAACATTTCCAGTTGGTAGTCCATCCGTTTGCTCCTACAATCGTATTATCCACCACCCCGTATCTGCCGGTCGTATTCATCAACTCACGAACCGCTTCCGCATCTATGCCGGGCAGGTTTCCTCTTGAATAGGCAACTGCATAATCGACATATTCCATTTCCAGCGTCATGTTTACATCGCCTTTCTGAACATTAAAAGGGACAAACACATCTGATCGCTGATGGACAAAGCGGTTCAGATTATACCGGGGTTCCAATTCTTCATCTGTCACAAAATGAGTACAGACAAACTCTTTCTTATCACTCTGCGAATATTTTGCCGCCAGCTGTCTCCCATCCGATTTTGCTTTGATACGCAATGCATTTCCCGTATCCGGATTCCAGAAAGTAACACCTCCGGTATGTACGCCATACGTATCATTCACCTCTCTCAAATATTTACACCAGACCATTCCTCCGTTATCCAGGATTCCTCCCTTCCAGACGGCAAGGTCTGCAAAATTCCATTGAGGGAAAGCCATCTCTTCCAGCTTTGCCAGGTTACTGTATTTCCGGTTGATATTCCATATGATCTTGTCACCATTCAGGTCAAAGCTCCATGATTCATTTACACTTATCGAATGATCTCCATAAATGATATTCTTTATAAGTATCTTATTTCCGGACTCTTCCACCTTAATTCCATCCTGACCGGAACAGGAGGTAAAGGAACCTCCCCTGGTTCTGAAGCCTGTATAAACACCTGATTCAGACAATACATTTTTACCTTTTACTTTTAACTGCGTTATTTTACAACCCTCCGAATAGTCGAGTTGAAGAACCAGCTTTTGACTGGGATCGGAGATAGTTATTTTTTTCAGTGCCGGATCATGAGGCACATTATTATTCAGGGCATAAGAATCAAAAGTAAACATACATATCCCCAAAAAGACAAAGGTCACCAGTAATCTCATATTCATGAATTATGCGAATTAAGTTAGTAATTAAAAACATTGGTATTAAATTTCAAGAACAAAGGTCCGTATATATTTTTCTTTGGAACATGAGGATTTGTTCTTTATACATGACAGAATGATACAATTATCGACACGGATTTAGAAGAATAATGAGCCAATGTGGCAATATGCTAATGTGCCAATTTAGAAAGATGAGCTATCTGCTAATTATAGGATGAGCCAGTTGGCGACGGTGTCTTCAGGCTGTAGGCCTGTAACAAATTAGCCCAGGGTTCTAACCCTGGGTTCCCTTGAATTTTTCTCTTTCTGAGCACCCTGTAGGGGTGCGACAAGACGAAAAGGGTTGATATTTAGCCTGTCCCGCCCTTACAGGGCGGAAAGACAGGAGCGGGTTTTCATAAACCCAGGGTTAGAACCCTGGGCTGGTTTGTTAAAGCCTTACAGGCTTACATTGACACCGTAAGGGCGGTTCGCGAACCGCCCTTACCAACGACGCTACATTCATATTTGATAAGAAGTGAATCATATCATAAATATCGACATATTCTCTCAACAAAAGTTTTACAAAATAAATCCTTCATTCCTTCATCTATATGATAGATTGTTGGTTATCTTTGCGTTACTACTGATAAATAATGAACAAAATGAAGGAAACGCTTTTTAATCCCTGATTTTTTAGCTAATAATTGATAGCTTCCAATACCATAAAAAGGTAAATATCTACCGGAAGATTATCTGCCAGCATATCTTATTCTAATACAGAACCAGTAAGCCCTTAGTCCTGATATGCTTTCTTCTTTCTTGTTTTTCAATTATCGGACACTTGTTTGCCATCTGTCGAACGCTTATCGCACAACTATCAAACAAGCGTTCGACAGATGACAAACAACAACGCATATATAACCTTCAGAATAGTAGGCTATTAGAAGAACTCTAATTATCTATTACCAGACTCCTACTTCTTTTCTACCTGTTAACAAAGCTATTTCCTTCATCTTGTTCATTATTTATCAGCAGTAACATTAAGATAACCAACAATCTATCATATAGATGAAGGAATGAAGGATTTATTTTGATAAACTTTTATTGAGATGTTTAAGCGAATAAAACATTTATACGATATATATAAAAGAACCCCTGAAGCCTTTTTGTTCGACTCCAGGGGTTCTACTCTCCACATCTCCTTTACCTATTTCACTTATTCTGTTAGCTTTTCTTTGCTAATTCCGATTCGATAGGATCGTTATATTGTTTCTGCAATTTATGCAGTTCGTCCATCAACTGTTTGGTGATTTCTTCCGTACCGGGTTTATTATAAATGTTATTCATTTCCATCGGGTCGTTTTGCAGGTCGTAAAGTTCCCATACGTCGATGTCATTATAGAAATGCATTAATTTATAACGGTCTGTACGTACGCCATAATGACGTTTTACCATGTGTTCGGCTGGGAACTCATAATAATGGTAATATAAGGAAGTACGCCAGTCTTTCGGATGCTCGCCTTTCAGCAACGGCAGGTAAGAATCACCCTGGATATCTGCAGGAACCGGAGCGCCTGCCAGTTCGAGGAAGGTAGCGGCATGGTCGATATTCTGAACCATTTCAGGAATATCACCCTTTATGCCACCCGGATAGCGAACCAACATCGGTGTGCGGAAAGATTCTTCATACATGAAACGTTTGTCAAACCAACCGTGTTCACCCATATAGAAACCCTGATCGGATGTATAGACGATAATCGTATTATCCAGCAGATCGTTCTTTTCCAGATAATCCAATACACGGCCTACATTACGGTCTACCGAATGGATGACACGGATATAATCGTGCATATACTGCTGGTATTTCCATTCTGCCAAAGCCTTGCCGGAAAGTTTCTTTTCCTTGAACTCTTTGATGATCGGGTCGTAATGCTTGTCCCAGGCGGCTTTCTGTTCCGGAGTCATCCGGTTGTACATATTACGTCCGGCTTTTTCCAATCCAGGATTGGAGTGGATCTCGTTTTCTTTGTCAGCCAGTTTCAGGTCATACACCAGATCCATGTCTTTAATGATATTCATTTCCTGCTGCGAAGCGGCAATACGGCCTTCATACTTGTCGTAGAAAGTTTCCGGTATCGGGAAAACAACATCCTTATACAATTCCAGATCGCAGGTATCCGGCATCCAGGTACGGTGCGGTGCCTTATGATGCAGAAGCAGGCAGAACGGTTTGTTCTTATCTCTTTTCTGGTCCATCCAGTCGATAGCCAGATCGGTTGTTATATTGGTGGCGTATCCTTCTATTTGTTTCTTTTCTCCGTTATCGATAAAATAAGGATTGTAATAATCGCCCTGTCCTATCAATATGTTCCAGTAATCGAACCCGGTTGGTTCGGATGTCAGGTGCCATTTACCGACAATAGCGGTCTGGTAACCGGCTTGCTTCAATAGTTTCGGGAACGTCTGTTGTCCACCGTCGAATGTTTTCGTGTTGTCGGTAAAGCCGTTTGCATGGCTATGCTTACCGGTCAGCAGACAGGCACGGCTGGGACCACTCAACGAGTTGGCAACGAAACTGTTAGTAAAACGGACTCCCTCTTTAGCGATACGGTCGATGTTCGGAGTCTCGATGAACCGATGATCGTACGCACTGATTGTCTGAAACGAATGATCATCACACATAATGTAGAGGATATTCATCGGCTTTTTAGCCTCCTCTGCCCCTGCTTTTTTCTCTTTGCAGGAAGGCAGCGATGCTAACACCGCTGCTCCCGTTAATGAGAATAATACTTTAGACCTAATGTTCTTCATATTCTATATACTTGTATAAATTAGATTACCATCCCGGGTTCTGTTCCCATTTACCTCCTGTCAAAGACAACATACGAGGTTGAATAGGCAACAAATAGTCGCGGCCTACATTAAACCGCCATCCCTGTTCATAACCTGCCGGATTGCTGGGCACAACGTAACGAAGTGCGTCACCCGGTTTACCTGTCAGGAAGAGATTGTTTCCGGAAGCCTGGTCGTAAACCAACTTACCGCCAAATGCGGGATGGTTTTCCAGGTTACTTCCTGTAAATAAGGCACCTTTCGGCCATTTGCCAACGATCAGTTCTTCGGCAGCAGCCCAACGAAGAATATCTTCCAGACGACGGCCTTCACAGGCTTTCTCGATACGACGTTCACGGCGGACAGCCTGAATATATTTATCCAGATGACGGAACGGATAATCAGCCTCCTGATTATACTCCCGATCAAAATCTACGGCAGGCATGCCAACACGGTCACGTAACGGTTGCAAAGCTACAATTATTTTCTGAGAATTGGCCGCTCCGTCCAACTCGGCTAACGCTTCGGCATAATTTAACAGGATATCGGCGTAGCGGAACTGGATTGCCGGGGTTGCTCCTTTGAATTCGGCATCCAGACTACCTGTGTAGTCTATTTGCACATATTTCAACAGTGAATACCCAGTCATATTCTGGTTATAGGCAGACGAACCGATCAGCGGCGGAACCACATAATAAGGAGGCGTATCATCCGGACGCAATTGCTGTCCCGGCGTACAGATTGTCTGTGCCAGACGCGGGTCACGGACACCAGACAACAGTTCGTTTCCAAACACTTTCTTTGCTTCCGTACGTGCAGAACCGACAAAAGGTTTACCGTCTATTGTCAGGTAATCATCTATCAGCGAAGCTGTGACACCGACACCGCCGCCGCCCTGGTTCAGGTAACGGTTCACATTGTTACCAACCTGGTCGCCGTCATACATCTTAAACCAAAGGACTTCCGGGTTACCGGACAGGTCTGTTGTCTGGAACATCTTACGATAATCATCCTGCATATTTCCCGTTGTATAGATTCTCCATACACCACGATCCATGACTTCTTTCGCCGCATTGGCTGCAACAGTGAAATAATTCTTTATTTTTTCGTCCGTGACAGCAGGGTCAAAGAACTTATCGCCTTTTGCCTTATGATATTTCTCCCAGGTTCCTTCAAAGAGAGCCACATCGCTCTTCAGGGCACGGGCCACATCTTTATGGACACGCATGGAAGCACTGTTGTTCTGTTCTCCCAGATAAGAAATAGCTTTATCCAGATCTGCCAGAATGCTATCCGCTACAACGGTACGACTGTCGCGGGGTAACCGCATCTCTTCCTCATTCGGGTCAAGCGGGGTACTCACCCAGGTCAATGGTCCATAGTCCACAAACATTTTGTAATAATACCACGCACGGAAATAATAGGCCTCACCGACATACTGGTTATAATCGGGAGAACCTTGTTCCACGCAATTGCCCAGATTACACAGTAAAAAGTTCAAATTACGGATAGCCGTATAATTAGTCAGCTTGGAAGCACCGCTCAATGTGGTTTCACCAGCCAGACGGGAACTTACCGAACTGGCCGACATATTATCACTATGCGTGTCATAACCGGCAATGCCACTTCCGCCACCGGCACCAAAATCATGTACACGCAAACCGTCACCAAAACTTACTTTTATTTTATCATCTCCATATTTCGGATTTCCTGTCTGGTAAAACTGGTCCAGATAATTTCTCATTTCACCTGTACTGCTGAAAGGCTGCGCAGTCGAAAGTACGCCTTCCGGCATTTTATCCATATCGAAGCAGGATGTAAGGCTGAAAGCCAGGATCATGCCTAAAAATATATTTCTTTTTTTCATAAGATCTTCAAATTATAAGTTAACAACCAAACCCACGGATACTACACGATTCATCGGATAGTTCTTACCACCCTCACTGGTGTAGTCATTCTTTGTGTAGATCGCTTCCGGATCAAACATTCCCTTCAACTTCGTAAAGGTCAGCAGGTTTTCACCAGAGAAGAATACCTGAACTTTCTGCATACCGACCTTATTCGTCCAGATTGCAGGAAGATCGTAGCTGACTGTCAGGTTCTTCAGGCGGCAATAAGCGCCACTCTGAATATACCGGTCGCTGGTAGTCATTGTTTTGTTGCTGAACGGAGTAACGCCGCCTGCCGTATGGATATAAGGCTTCGGATAATAAGCACCCGGATTCGATTCACTCCAGAAATCCAGATGTTCCTTAAACACAGTTACCTGTGCATAGGGACCGCTTCCCCAGAAGTAAGCACCTGTTCCCGGATCCCAATCACGTTTGCCAACTCCTTGGAACATCATGCTCAGGCTGATGCCTTTCCAACTGATAGAACCGTTAACTGTGTACTGATAGCGCGGGGTCGTATTACCGATCACTGTCATATCTCCCATATCATTCAACGTATTGGTCCCGTTATTGATCTTATTATCATTATTCAGGTCGCGATATTTCACATCACCCGGAGTCCAGGGCTTACCACTGATAAATGACAGGTCATACTTTTCATTATAAGCATCTGCTTCTTCCTGTGTCTGGATCAGACCATCGGCACGATATCCCCAGATCTCACCGACCTTTTTACCGGTATACCAGTTTTCTTTCGGATTCGTTCCGGTCGGGTTCGCATATTCCGTTACTTCTGAAGTTGCATCCGACAATGAACCACCGATCGTATACTGAATATCACTACCTATCTGTCCGCGATAATTCAGGGCAAGCTCCCAACCGCGGTTTCTCATCCGTGCATTATTGGTCTTAGGGGCATCTGCTCCGAAGATATCCGGGAAGTCGACGCCGGGACCTAACATATCCTTTGTATCACGCTGGAAAACATCGAGTGTACCGGTCAAAGAGTTTCCTAAGAATCCAAAGTCGAGACCGATATTCTTACTTTCCACCTTTTCCCAGGTAGTAGTCGGATTCACAACACCCGGAGCCCGTGTAAAGATATGACGTCCGTCAGAGAAAATATAATTGCCCAACTTATTATTCAATTCCATTGTTGCGGCAAAAGTATATAAGGCGGCACCGGCCTGGTTACCCAGCAAACCATAGGAAGCACGCAGTTTCAGGTTTGACAGTACATCAGTCACAGAGCTCATGAATTGTTCGCGGGTAATGTTCCATCCCAAAGAGACGGAAGGGAAGAATCCCCAACGGTTGCCGGAAGCAAAACGGGAAGAACCGTCGTAACGTCCGTTCAGTTCAACCAGATAACGTCCGTCATAATCATAATTGATACGTCCGAAGAAACCGCGGGTAGCCCAACCGTTACGGGTATCGATGACAGTCTTGTCGCCGGTTCCCATACCGACATTCGGATTGCTGGTCGAATACAGGCCGGTAATGGAGTTCTTCATCAGACTGAACTCATAATCTTCTTCCTGAAAACCTGCCATCACTGTAAAGTTGTGCTTTTCAGCCAAGCTGAAAAGGTAATTTGTGTACAAATTGATCGACTGATAACGTGTACGGTCATAGCTGCGGGTAAATTTACCGTCGGGAGACATACCTAATTCCGAGCGAACACCTTTTGAAGTACTGACACCGTCGGCACCATAAATAAGCGGGCTGACATTCAGCGCTTCATATTCTTTATTACCTAATTTATAGGTATAGTCGAAGAATATAAACCAGTTCTTAACAGGTTGAATATCCAACCCGGCAGTGATATTCATATTATCACGCTGTGTATTTGTATAGGTTCCGCTCTGCAGATAAGGGATCATTGTCAGTTCCGTGAAATGGCCGTTCGGGTCGACCGGAGAAACTGTAGGACGGAAACGAGCCAGTGAATGATAGAAACCTTCGCTGATACCACCGTCACCAAACGGAGTATTCTGGTCGGAATGCATAAATTTGGTATTCACTTTCAACTTCATCCAGCTAGTCAGCTGCGAAGTAACATTGGCTGCAAAATTGTACCGTTTATAATCCATATCGGCATAACGGAGGATTCCGTCTTCCGAATAGTAACCACCTGAAATATAATATTGTGCAGCCTTACCACCACCGCTCAGGCTGATATTATGATTCTGTTTAAACGCCCAGTTCTTATAATGCAAATCAAAATAATTCACATTACCGACACCAGACTCCGAGTTTTCGAAAGCCGGGTTCATATTGGAATTGGCAGGCAGTTCGAACCACGGATCGACACTACTCGGATCATTAATATACTGCTGTAACAAAGCTAGTTTCTCATCGCTGTACAAACGCGGAGAACCGGCATTGGTTACACCTGCATTCCAGTACTGTGCAAAATCATACGAATTGACCATATCCGGCAGAACAGTCGGCGTACTCCAACCTACCGTACCCTGGTAGTTGATACGCATTTTACCTTCTTCCCCCTTCTTTGTCGTGACAAGAATCACACCGTAAGCGGCACGTGCACCGTAGATGGCACAAGCAGCCGCATCCTTTAATACGGATATATTTTCAATATCACTGGGGTTTACATCGGTGAGGCTCATTTCCACACCATCGACTAAGACGTAAGGGGCCGCATTATTATCCAGGTTACCTTGTCCGCGTAATGTCAAAGTACCGGCTCCACCCGGACGGCCACCATCGGAATTGCTTACCAGCAAACCCGGAACCATCCCTTGCAAACTCTGTACGGCATCGGCAACAGGACGACGTTCCAGCACATCTCCCTTAACGGAAGATACGGAACCGGTCAGATTCACTTTCTTCTGTACGCCATAACCGACAACGACTACTTCATTAATATCAACCGCATCACTAAGCATTTTAATTGTCAAATCTTTCATGCCTTCCTTTATCAGGATTTCCTGAGGGATCAGACCAATATAAGATATTAATAATGTTTGTCCGGGTGATACCGAGATAGAAAAACGACCATCGGCATCGGCAATCGTACCGTTCTGTGAATCTTTCACCTGAACAGCTGCTCCGGCCAAAGGTTCGGAGGTTGCCTCTTCGAGGATAACCCCCGTTACTGTCTGCTGAGCAAAACCTGCCAAGCAAAACAACATCAGTAAGAATGTTAGAAAAGATTTTTTCATAAAACAATAAATTTAGTAAACAACATAATTTAATTCTCAAGACAGGTAAGTTTTTCCAAATTCACCTATATCCAATAACATCGAATTAACCCTATTTCATAAGCACGCTCTGTTTAGTTAATATTTGCAAAGGCAAAGTTGCACTTTCCGGCACATACCGATGTCAATAATCGTACTTTTCATGTCAAAAACCATCCCAAAGTTCTGTTTACACTGAATGTTTTCTATTTTAGATCAGTTTTATTACATTTGCACTTATTAGAAATAAAGTACGATGAGAAGCATCCCTATTATAAAATTATTACAATTTCTGTTTTTGTTTTTCTTCTGTATAGGATATACAAAAGGAGCACCTCCCAGCTATTTCTTCCAGCAGCTGAATCTGGACAAAGGTTTATCGCAAACAACAGTGAATTGTATCCTGGCAGACAATAAAGGATTGATCTGGATCGGGACGGCTTCCGGATTGAGTTGTTTCGACCGTTACGATATGAAAAGTTATTTCCATGAGAAAGACAACCCCTATTCCCTACCGGGAAATACGATCTATTTCATCGCGGAAGATTCATTGAACAATATCTGGGTTTCTACCAATAACGGATTAACCTTATACGATAAAAGTAACGACTCATTCCGCCCTGTCAAATTCGAAGATAAGATAATCACAACAAATTCATTCCATACATTCTCCGGCTCCATCCTTTTCACAGCGGATGAAGGACTATATATCTATGACGGCAAAAGTCGGGCCTTTCGCAAAAGGCCGGTCGTTCAAAAAGATTCATCCGGTTTCGTACCTTATTATATACGTCCCTGGGACAAGGACGAAGTCTTGCTCATCTCACGCAGGAACGGTATCCTCAAATACAACCCGGTTACCGATCAGATTACCCCTACCGATTATCCGATCCTGGCGGGAGACTTGAATGCGGTTTATCTGGACAGCAAGAAAAGGCTTTATCTTTCTTCCTATAATAAAGGCTTCGTTTGTTACGCCCCGGATGGGAAAGAGCTTTACCATATCCATACAGGAAATTCCAGATTGAATAATAATCTGGTTCTTGACTTTCTGGAAATAAACAATAAACTCTGGATAACGACTGATGGCGGAGGAATCAATATTATGGATATGGAAAACACATCCGATATCACTGCCATTGTCCATACGCCGGGAGACAGGAACACGCTCCCCGTAAATTCCGTCAAATGCATCTATAAAGACAAACAGGATAATATCTGGGTAGGGACAGTCAGAGGCGGTATGATCGGTATCAAAGAAGTTTTCATGAAAACATATACGGATGTTCCGCGCAGCAATACCAACGGATTGAGCGATATATCAGTCATCAGTATCCACGAAGACAAACGGGGACGCTTGTGGCTGGGGACAGACGGAGGCGGTATCAACCAATACGATCCTTATACCGATACCTTCAAACATTATCCATCCACTTACGGAGATAAAGTCGTATCCATTACTGATTATTCAGACTCTGAATTGCTCGTTTCCTTATATACCAAAGGTATGTATCTCTTTAATAAAGAAACAGGAAACTACCACCGCCCCTTCTATCTGATCGACGAAGCCACGACAGTCGACCAGTTTCATGGAGGAAATGCCTCACTGGCTTATAGGGTTACCGACGAATGGGCTTATTTTCTGGGTAAAAATGCAGTCAGCCATAGTTTCCGGACCGGAAAGTTCTCTTTCCTGAAGATAGACGGGAAGAAACTGGCCGTAGGTCCGATGAAAATGGTTTGTGCCGACGATAAATCGGCCTTTATCATCCAAAGCAACAATCTGTATGAAGTATATCACGGCAGCGACACGCTACATATCCTCCTCAGCATCGGAGGACATGAAGCGATCAAAGCGGTAGCACGCGACAAGAACGGTATTTTCTGGATCGGAACGGAGTATGGTTTCGGTTATTTCGATTCTAACACAAAGGAATTCACCAAGATTGAAACCAAACTGTTCAACAGTGTCTCTACCTTGCTACTGGACGAACAGGAACGTCTTTGGATCGGTGCCCGCAATATGTTATTCTCATACGATCTCAAAAAGAAACGTTTCGCCTCCTGGGGAGAATCGGACGGTTATACGACGAATGAGTTCATCTATAAATACCAGGTTTTGTCCATCTCCGATTATATCTATCTGGGTGGCGCCTCCGGATTGCTACGTATCAATAAAAACATACCGACCAAAGAAGAGCCGCTGCCCGAAGTCAGGCTGATGGACGTGTTGCTGAACGGAAACTCCTGTATCGACCAGCTGGAAAACGGTCATAACCGGATAACGATTCCCCATACGCACAGCTCCATTGAAATAAAAGTCATCTCGATGGAAAAAGATGTGTTCCGCAGCAAACTATACCGTTATATGATTAACGGAACCGATCAACAATACACCGAAACATACAACCATGTCCTTTCACTGCGTATGCTGGCTCCGGGCAACTACTCCATCCTGGTGTCCTGCAACTCGAAAAGCGGAGAATGGAGCGAACCGGTCGAAGTACTTCATATCACGGTAACACCTCCCTGGTATCAACGCCCCTACGTCTTTGTCATTTTCATCATCCTGTTAATCCTCTTTCTTTTCTGGTCCGAACGCATAGCGAGGCGGCGCAGAAACCGGAAAATGAAATGGCAGATGAAAGAGCACACCAATAAGATGAATGAGGAAAAGGTACGCTTTCTCATCAACATCAGCCATGAACTGCGTACCCCGCTAACACTGATTTACGCACCTCTGAAAAGGATACTCGACAAAAACGGCTGGAATGAACCGGAAAATCTGAAAGGACAATTATCCGGCATATACAAACAGGTGCTGGATATGCGGAACACCATCAATATGGTATTGGATATGAGCAGCCTGAAGGAGGCGAAGAATACGTTGCACAAAACGCCCCATCAACTGAACGAATGGATCTTTTCCGTCGCCAAAGATTTTGAAAGCGAACTGGAAGCCCGCCATATCCGGATAGACTACCAACTGGATGAACATATCGGACAAGTTTCGTTCGACGGTCCCAAATGTACGACCGTCTTATCGAACCTATTAATGAATGCGCTGAAGTTCAGCCCTTCGGACACGACGATCACCGTATCCAGCGAATTACTGGATGGTAAAGTCCGGGTAAGCGTAGCCGACCAGGGAATCGGTCTGGGTAATCTCGATGCCAATAAACTCTTTACCCGCTACTATCAGGGTAACCACAACCAGTCGGGAAGCGGGATAGGACTCTCTTTCTCCAAAGTACTGATAGAAAGGCATAAGGGAACGATCGGTGCCATGAACAATGAAGACTGCGGAGCCACTTTCTTCTTTGAACTGCCACTCGATGCCGAGAATGAAAACATAGAAAAAGAAAACCGGCAAGACGTATGGTTCCCGGTTGAAACACCATCCGAAGCGGAGACATTCTCTACAAACCATTATTCTATCATCATCGTAGAAGACAAGAAGGAATTAAGTTCGTTCCTAAAAGAATCCTTACAGGAATCATTCAAAAATGTCTATGTGGCAGGCGACGGAGAAGAGGCCATTGAAATAATTAACCAGAAGCATCCGGACATCATCGTCAGCGACATTATGATGCCGAAGATGAACGGTTATGAATTGTGTAAAAAGATAAAGGAAGATATGGCAACCAGCCATATTCCTGTTATACTCTTAACTGCCAGGGGTGATCTGGATAGCACGACAATGGGATACAAACTGGGAGCGGACGCTTATCTGGCAAAGCCTTTCGATATGGAATTATTACTGGCAGTCATCAGAAACCAGCTAAAAAACAGGGAAGCGATCAGGCAGAAATATAAAGAAAGCCATTTACTTCCTCCGGAAGCAACCCCTTCACAGACAAACAACCTGGACGAAGAGTTCATGCTAAAATTGAACAAGCTGATTTACGACAACCTTTCATCGCGTGAACTCGATGTCAAGTTCCTTACCACGCAGATGGGAATGAGCCGTACGCCGCTTTATGCCAAGCTGAAGGCCTTAACCAATATGGGGGTTAACGATTATATCAATATGATCCGCATAGATAAAGCCTGCCAGCTACTGGTTGGTTCTTCCATGAATATCACAGAGATATCCGAAACTGTAGGATTCGAGTATCCCCGCCATTTCAGCACACTGTTCAAACAGCTCAAAGGCATGCCGCCATCGCAATACAGGAATAGTAAGGCTACAACAAAAGAATGCGATAGCGAAAGAGAAGATTAGATTCGATATTTGACAAATATGAATGTAGCATCGTTGGTAAGGGCGGTTCGCGAACCGCCCTTACCAACGACACTGTAAGCCTGTAAGGCTTTAACAAACCAGCCCAGGGTTCTAACCCTGGGTTTATAAAAACCCGCTCCTATCTTTCCGCCCTGTAAGGGCGAAACAGATAAATATCAACCATTTCCATCTTGTCGCACCCTTACAGGGTGCCTCAGAAAGAGAAGGATTCAAGGGAACCCAGGGTTAGAACCCTGGGCTAGTTTGTTACAGGCCTACAGCCTGAAGGCACCGTCACTAATTGGTTCATCCTATAATTAGCAGATAGCTCAAATCTTTCTATAATTACCCCCCATTTATTTCCAGTAAGGCAATGTATAAGGATTGCGATACTGATACCAGTACAACCGATGTGCAGCGGCTTCCTTATCATTGACGAAACTTAATGTAGCCGGATTCCATTTTACCGGACGGTTCAGTTCGCGGGAAATATTTGCCAGACAACAAAGCGTATTAGTGCTGCAACCTACCTCTACCGGAGCAATCGGATTCTCACGTGAACGAACGCAATCGATAAAATTCTGCATATGAGGCGAACTTACTTCATATTCCCCTTTACCGACTTCTTTCTTCTTGGCTTTCAACAAGGAAGGATCCGAACATTCGATATAACCGCGTGCTACCTTCAGCCATCCTTTATCACCGATAAACTGGATACCCTGAGCATTCTCATTATCTTCCCGATAGGGTTGTTCGGTCATCACAATACCGTTGGCATATTTCATGGAAGCATATTTCTGTCCGTTATAACCTGCCGGAGTAAATTCTACCGGACCGGAACCGTCCATACCGATAGCAGCCTGAGCGATGTCAAACATATGGGCACCCCAGTCGGCCGTAAAGCCATTACCGGTTTCCTGATACCAACGCCAGGCTCCCCACAACTGTTCGTTCTGCTCCGGATCGAGAGAGATCGGAGGACAAAGATCCGGATGATAGTGTACCTTCGGATCATTCAACGGTCCCATCCATTGATTGAAGTTCAGATTTCCCGGCACAGGCATTTCCGGCAGATCCAACGGTTTTGGAGGTGCACCGACACGGGCATATATTTTCTCTACATGACCGATCGCTCCATTACGAACCAACTCGATCGCTTTCTGAAACTCTTCGCTCGAACGTTGCTGGCTTCCCACTTGCAGCACCCGCTTGTTATCGCGGACGGCTTTTACCATCGCCAGACCTTCGGCAATTGTATAAGCCAACGGTTTCTGGCAATAAACATCTTTTCCCGCCTGACAGGCATGAATGGTAGTCAAAGCATGCCAGTGGTCGGGAGTTGCCACCTCGATCGCATCGATGTCCTTACGTTCCAACATATCTTCATAAAACTCATAGCTGTCGCAACGCGGCGCTACGCCCTGTTGCTTCTGCCAGGCCGTAATTCTACGCACAAAACGTTCGCGTTTCATGGAATCTACATCGCAACCGGCAGCAACCTGCACACCCGGACAATTGGAAAAACTGGTAAAATCGGATAAACCTTGCTGCCCCAGCCCGATAAAGCCTAAAACAACCCGATCGCTCGGTGCGATGCGCACTCCATTGATCGACCAGCTGGGAAGGATTGTAAAACTGGCTAGTCCCAGTGCAGACAAGCCGAGGAATTTTCTTCGGGAAATTCCTTTCTTCTCGTTCTCTTTCATGGTATTAAATTATATTGGTCTTAAAAAATCAATACCGCAAATGTATAGAATTTATTGTAATAAATAAAAAAAAGCGGGAATATTTCATCAAATATTCCCGCTGATATGATATTGTATTATAGCTTAAAATGCATAACCGAAGCCCATATTCAGATAAATCGGATACATGGCAAAAGTAATCGTATTAAAATCTTTCTTGAATATATCGTTCATACCCCAGGTCAGGTCTGCATACACATTCAAATGTTTGAAGGCTTTCCATTCGCCTCCCAGCTGTAGCCCCCATGCAAAACGACGCAGGTCTTTGGAAAAATCGTAAGGAGCACTTTTACCGTCTTCAAATACGACTTTGTTACCGGTCGGATCGAGTTCACGCAAATAGCCGTCGTACACATCGCCCGTAAAATTACCTTCCATCCGATAGGAAACATACGGTCCGGCATTCAACTTCCAACGCGGAGAAACCCGCCAGGCAGCCAGCACAGGAACAGTCAGATACGAGTTATTTACCTTTGTCTTTACCTGTCCGGTCCAAAAGCCTTTCATACGTTCACCACCGTCACCGATGATCTCCATACTATAATTCTTGACACGGGCATCTGTTTTCATACCCTTCGTTTCAAGGCGCAAAGCAAGCATAATCCCCCAGGTGCGCGCCGAGTTAAGCCATTTCGTCACATTCCCCTCGATGGCAATCTGCAATGTCGGGTTATAACTGTCGATGGAGCGTATCTCTTTCGGCAATGGCAATGGAGACGTACCTCCGATACTGAATCCGGCTTTTACCTCATATTCCAACCCGATCAGATATGAATTGATGATACCGACATTCTGGTCTTTCTGGGCAAACAGACTATGGCTAGTCAGCAATAATAAACCCAGGATACTTATAATTAATTGTTTTTTCATACTGTTTTATGTTTATTCTTCCACAGAATGGATCAGTTCGACTTCATCTATATATAATGTACTGCCAACTGCTCCGTTGAACAAATCACCTTCTATACTGGAAGAAAATACAATTGCCACATTATATTTTCCAGCTTTCAACTTATCCCGGTCGATAGTTTTACCCGGTCGCATATTAAACGGCAGATAGAACTGTGTCCATTCATCCGTCTCTTTTGCATCTTCGATCCGTGCGACAGAGATCAAGTTGGGATGGCTGAATTTGTTAGTTCCATCCAGCATCTTCACATCATCGGTCGTCTCATAGAAGATCGCATAGATATCGAACATATCTTTTTTACCGGGAACGATCTTTCCTGATTCAGAGAAATCCGGTCCTGCCTTGTACTTATAATATCCGGTCAGATAAGTCGGTACATACTCGAACGGCATACCGAATTTAGTTGCTTTCAAGGCATTCGTTACGGCACTGAGAATATCGAATGTACCCATAAACAAGTTTCCGGCAGCAATCGGCATACCTAACCGACTTCCAAAGTCACCGGTTGAGCGGGTTACTAATCTTACACAATTATCCTTATAGCCTTTATCTGAAGAAAGTGTCGGAAAGGTATCACGGGGGGCATTTACATCTGTCAGAGCAAATCCGGGGTTACCGCTTGCCCAATCCATTATAGTGTTTCCATTATCATCTGTTTCATAGAAAACATCATAGCCAGCTTTACCTTCATGTCTGACCTGTTCAAAACTATATTGTGTACCGATACCGGTTATCACATAATTCACCTCATAGCGTTTCTTCCATTGTCCATCTTCCGAAACGACAGTGTAATACTGCGGTTCGCTAAAATCAAGCGTCGTTCCGCTAGCCGGTGAAATAGAGGCTCCCGGTGTCAAAGTAAATTCGGGCGATTGTTTCGATAAATCAGTATTTGATTTAACCATCAATGTAATCTTATCATTTGTAATAATAGGATCGCGACGCAATATGTCGGCTGGTACTGTACAGGTCAGGATATCAGCTTCTGCATTCAGCGCCTCGTCCTGGATACAGGACATTCCCATAATACTTAAAAAAAGACAGGTTAATAAGCGTGTCAGCTTCATTTTGTTTCTTTTTTAGTGAATAATCCAATAATTACTTTTTCCATAAAGCGACTGCAAATTTACTTCCCTTTTTCGAATTTGTCTGCAATATTATGTTTTTATTACATATTTTATGGGAGAAGACCAGACTTTCTTCCTATTTACTATATAAAAAGGCGGGCTCTCGCAAGTCCGCCTTTTCGAATGTTTAACCCTTTATACTAACTATGGTATCGATCCGATCATTGATGCTCGGACCGTAGTAAGTCGTTGACAGTCTTTACCGGATTGAAAGTCTCGATAGGGACTTCTACAAATACGGTATTCCAGTCGCTCATTGCACCATTCCACAAACCGGGAAGTTCCAATGCCTTCAAATCGCGACCATCTTTACTCTTGTAAGAGATGAAACCGGTATTTTTATCTACATAATCAGGCAGATTATATTTTTCTCCTTTATGATTCTTCAATGCACATACCAGGTCAACCGGATTGAAGTGGGTGCCTTGTTCGAACATCGCTTTCTTTGCCGGATCTTTCAGGTCGATCTGCGAACTTTCCAGAATCTGCGGAGAGACAGTGCCATCCGGATTCTGTGCCAGGAACGGACCGCCGCCCGGTTCGCCTACATTCTTCACCATACCGCAAACACGCAACGGACGGAGCAGTTTACTCTTGATATAGAGAATCAGTTCGGCATCTTCCAGCAACTTCGTATCCGGATTCTTGATACACAGGTCATCCTGCAGGAAATGAATCATTTCTTCCACCTGGTCATGTGAATATTTTCCTGTTTCGATCAGATTCAGATAATTGAATATACGTTCCTGCAAAGTAACCAACACACCGGCTATCACTTTCTTAAAGATAACAGTCGAACATTTGAAACTGTCGGGAACGACATTGTCGATATTCTTTACGAAAACGACATCGGCATCGATATCATTAAGATTCTCGATCAAAGCACCATGACCACCCGGACGGAACAACAATTTTCCATTCTTGTCGCGGAAAGGATTGTTTTCCATATCGGCGGCAACCGTATCCGTACTCGGCTTCTGTACACTGAAGGAAAGATCATAGCCTACCGAGAACTTTTCTTCGTATGCCTGTTTCTTTTCTGATACCAACTGTTCAAACAAAGCCTTATGTTCGGGAGATACGGTAAAATGGATATTTACTTCACCGGCATTGTTCTTGGCATACATGGCACCTTCAGCCAGATGTTCTTCCATGGCAGTACGGATCGTTTCGCCTGCACGGTGAAACAACAACAGACCTTTAGGCAACTGTCCGTAATTCAAACCTTTGGCATCCAGCAAATTGAAAACTACCGCCTTATAATTGCCGGCAGCGATCAGTGCCGGAATATCTTTTTCTTCGTTTGCCAGGCAAACGGCATTCAATGCATTATAAAAAGCGAAACGGGTAATCTCGCTAAAGAATTTCTTTTCAAAATCACTGGTCGGCACATCGTAAGAGGCTGACAGAAACTCGTACAGGTTCTTAAACATACGGCTGGCAGCACCCGAAGCAGGTACAAATTTCAGGATCCGTTTATTTTTAGCAAGATAGGCATCCCACGCATCCATATAAGTTGCCTGGTCCTCCTGCGATACAACCATTATACCTTTTTCTACTGATGCGGATGCGGCTATTTCCAGATAAGGGAAACCTTTGACGAAACAGGCCAGTTGTTCTTCAATCTGCTGTTCGCTGATTCCTTTATCAGCCAATTGCTTTAAATCGTTTGCGTTTAACATAGTATATCTTTTAAAATTAGTACTCTTCGCATTGTGACATAGCATTTTCCGTCTATGCTTCTCGCAAATGTATAAAAATACTGTTAGAATAGCATTGATATTCGAGGAAAAAAGATACTTTTACAGTATGTTTTACCGCCTGTCCTCAAATGGGCAGTAAAAAAGAAGATGCAACTATGGACATACAACCATTCTTTACGGAAGAAGAAAGAAAAGATTTCTTCTCAAAATACAGACAATTGGTACGTAGCCTCTACTCCTTTTTACATAGAGAGGATATACGGAAAATGAGAGAGTTGATGCAGCGCGTTGTCGCACTCGACTGTTACGGAAGAGACAAGAACGGCATCAACGGATTGATTCGCAATATTAATACTGCACTGATCGCAACAACGGAGATCGGGCTGAAACGGACTTCGGTCATCGCCCTCCTGCTCTATCGCCCGGTGCTGAAAAAGGTTATTACACTGGAAGAGGTCGAAAAGACGTTCGACGCAGATGTCACGCTGATCATTCAGCGCCTGCTGAAGACTTCCGATCTGTATGCCCGCAATACGGCCGTCAATTCTGAGAACTTCCATCACCTGCTCTTTTCTTTTGCAGAAGACGTCAGGGTGATACTGATTATGATTGCCGACCGCCTCTGCCTGATGCGCTTGGGCAAACAGTTGAAAGAGGACGACCGCCTGCGGCTCGCCACCGAGGCTTCATATCTGTATGCTCCCCTGGCCCATCGCCTGGGGTTATATACGATAAAGAGCGAACTCGAAGATCTGTCGCTGAAATACACCGATCCCAAACAGTATGATTTCATCAAGAAAAAGCTGAACGAGACCAAACGTTCACGCGACATTTATATAGCCGAATTCATTGCACCTATCAAGAAAAAGTTGCAGGAAACCGGCTTACAGTTCGATATCAAAGGACGTACCAAATCCATCCACTCGATCAACAACAAGTTGAAAAAGCAGAAGATCGAGTTTGAAGGTATATACGATCTGTTCGCGATCCGTGTCGTGCTGGATACTCCGCTTGAAAAAGAGCGTTCGGAATGCTGGCAGGTATATTCGATCATTACCGACATGTACCAGCCGAACCCCAACCGTATGAAAGACTGGATTTCCATTCCGAAGACGAATGGATACGAGAGCCTGCATATCACGGTCATGGGCCCGCAAAACAAATGGGTGGAAGTGCAGATCCGTACCCGCCGGATGGATGAGATCGCTGAACGCGGACTGGCAGCTCACTGGAAATACAAAGGCGTGAAAGCCGAAAGCGGACTGGACGAATTCCTCAATACCGTACGTGCCGCCCTGGAAGAGAAGGAGAACAACCCGCTCGACCTGATGCAGGATTTCAAGATGGACCTGTATAAGGACGAAATCTATGTCTTCACACCGACCGGCGAACTGATCAAACTGGCGAAAGGGGCCACCGTGCTCGACTTTGCCTTTGCCATCCATTCAAAGCTGGGATGCAAATGCGTTTCCGCCAAGGTAAATGAAAAGAACGTACCTATTAAATATGTACTGAACAACGGAGATACGGTTTCGGTCATCACCTCTCCAGCCCAGACGCCTAAACGCGACTGGCTGAACATCGTCATCACCTCCAAAGCCCGTGTAAAGATCAAGCAGGCCCTCCGTGAAGAGACAGCCAAAGCGGTCGACTTTGCCAAGGAGATGCTCCAACGCCGTTTCAAAAACCGGAAGATCGAGATGGAAGAACCTCATCTGATGCGTTACATCAAGAAGAAAGGATTCAAGACCGTCACCGACTTCTACATCGAAATAGCCGAAGAACGCCTCGACCCGAACAATGTGATCGATGAATATCAGGAGTTTGTCCGCAAGGAAACCGAGACCAACGACCGTTCGGAAACCCGCAGTGCCGGCGAATACATCACGACCACCGAAGTGGAGGAAATATCCACCAACAAGGATGTTCTGGTAATCGACAAGAACCTGACAGGGATTGAATACAAGTTGGCAAAATGCTGCAACCCGATCTATGGCGACGAAGTATTCGGATTCGTTTCTACCCAGGGCATCAAGATCCACCGGATGGATTGCCCGAACGCGCAGGAGATGTTCAGCCGTTTCGGTTACCGCATCATCCGTGCAAAATGGAGCGGAAAAGGCGACAACGGATATGTGGTAACCCTTCGCGTTGTCGGTAGGGACGATATCGCGATCGTCACCAACATCACCTCGGTGATCGGAAAAGAGAATGGCGTCACGCTCCGTTCGTTGAACATAGATTCGGTAGACGGGATATTCCAGGGTAACTTTGCCGTACTGGTGAGAGATACCAATTCGCTGAATATGCTGGTCAAGAAAATAAAATCAGTCAAAGGAGTCAAGACGGTAGACCGCCTGAATTCATAAAAAAAAGGCTCGCCATAACGGTCGAGCCTTTTTCTTTTTTTACAATCAAATAATTAATACTAAAGTAATAAAATAAAGTTCTTTGTATTTTTACCTTAAAAACATTTTCTGTTATTCACTTTTAAATTGATAGACAAAGATAAATCTTTTTGTTCAACTATTAAACGTATTACCGCCCGTCAGACGAACCCCAACGGTTATTGAACAAAAAGATTTATTTTAAGGACAAAATCAGTCTTTTGCCTGATGCACCGTCAGTTGCGGGAACGGGAACCCGATACCTTCAGCATTGAAGGTTGCATAAATAGCTTTATTGGTATCAAAATAAACGCCCCAGTAATCGGAACTTTTTACCCATACACGCACAACGACATTGACACTGCTATCGGCCAGCGCACTCAAGGCTATGAAAGGAGCCGGTTCGTTCAAAACACGTGCATCCTGTGCAAGAACGGATTCGATCACTCTCTTAACATGCTCGTAATCGCTCCCGTATTCCACACCGAAAGTCCATTCCACACGACGCGTCGGCTCATTACCGATATTGGTTACCACCCCGCTGCTCAATGAGCCGTTCGGAATAAAAATATTTTTATTGTCTGCCGTAAGCAAAATAGTATGGAAAATCTGAATCTCCCTCACCGTACCGCCTACACCCTGCGATTCGATATAATCGCCCACCTTATACGGCTTGAACAAAAGGATAATCAACCCGCCGGCAAAGTTCGACAGGTTTCCGCTCAACGCCATACCGATAGCGACACCGGCAGAAGCAAGCAATGCTGCGAATGAAGTCGTCTGTACTCCCAACGCCCCTACAACGGAAATGATCAACAGGATCATCAACGTAACATTCACCAGACTTCCTACAAATGTTTTAACAGACGGATCAAAATCACGTTTCGTTAAAATACGGCGAACAAGTTTGTTAATCATGCGGATAATAAACCGTCCTACAACGAAAACAATGATAGCTTTAATAATTGTCCACCCTAAATGACTACCCTGCTCTATCAGGGAATTGATAAAACCTTCCAATTTCGGATTGGATGCCAACACATCTAATAATATCATATTTCTATCTATTTTAATTAAACACTTTTATCTTATAACAATCAAAGCATCGAAAAGTCTTATAAAATGTGGCAAAGGTATAAAGTTTTTTTAATCCGGCGGCAGAACAAGATATTTGCGTAGCTTTGCGACGATCAAATAACAGATAAAAACAAGAGAATGAGATTACTGCTGATATTCATCACTTTTATCCTGGCAACAACTAACTGTTTTGCCCAATCGTATGAGGAACTGATTGAAAAAAGTTACGACTTTCTGGATAAGAAAGATCTGGTGTCTGCCGAAGAAAGCCTGAGGGCCGCCATGCGTCTGGAGCCGGGAAACCCTATGAACTATGCCTTGTTGACAAACCTCGGAAGTATCCAGCGCCGCCAGGGCAAGCTCCAAGATGCGCTGCTTTCCTATACGGCCGCACTCAGCGGACGTCCCAACAATCCGACTATCCTGGAGAACCGCGCCTCTCTCTACTCCGAGTTGGGAGAAACGGAGAAAGCGCTGAATGATTACGATGCCTTACTGATCGTGGAACCGACAAACGAAGAGGCTCTTTACTGTCGCGGACTGATCTATATCCAAAAGAAGAATTATATCTGGGCGGAGCAGGATTTCGATAAAATACTTGAAATGAACGAAAAGTCCGTCCGTGCCCGTCTGGGACATGCCATTCTTGAAAAGATGCGTGGTAACTATGAGGAAAGTGAAAGAATCTTCAACTACCTGATCAGCCAGATGCCCCGTGACTGGCTGTTGTATGAAGGTCGTGCCGATGTGTACTTCATGATGGGCAAGAACGCCCGCGCCATGGCAGATATTAACAAGGTATTTATTGAAAGTACTCCCAGCGCTTCCCTGTATGTGCTGAGAGGGAAAGTGAAGCTGGCCCAGTATGAAAAAGAATCCGCCGCAAAAGATTTCCTGAAAGCACAGGAAATGGGCTATGACCAAACAATCATTGACGAGTTGATGAAGATGACAAAATAAGAATCTATTTAGAAAGTTTTGAGCTATCTGCCAATTATAGGATGAGCCAGTTAGTGACGGTGTCTTCAGGCTGTAGGCCTGTAACAAACTAGCCCAGGGTTCTAACCCTGGGTTCCTTTGAATCCTTTTCTTTTTGAGGCACCCTGTAGGGGTGCAACAAGGTAGAAAGGGTTGATATTTATCTTGTACCGCCCCTACAGGGCGGAAAGGCAGGAGTAAGTTTTCATAAACCCAGGGTTAGAACCCTGGGCTGGTTTGTTAAAGCCTTACAGGCTTACATTGACACCGTAAGGGCGGTTCGCGAACCGCCCTTACCAACGACGCTACATTCATATTTGATAAATTCCAAACCTATTATTTTTTCGCAATATATTCAGCAATCCAGTCCCCTACTTCGCTGGTCTTGTAGGCTTTGCCATTTTCAGCGATATCTTCGGTTACAATATTGGCATCCATGGAAGCAGCAACGGCTTCGCGGATCAATGCACCTTCTTCCATCAGGTTGAAAGCATATTCGAACATTAAGGCGGCACTTAGGATAGTAGCCAGCGGATTGGCTATATTCTTTCCGGCAGCCTGCGGATAAGAACCGTGGATCGGTTCGAACACGGAAGTATGCACACCGATAGAAGCAGAAGGCAGCATGCCTAATGAACCGGTAATTACCGAAGCCTCGTCTGTCAGGATATCACCGAACATGTTTTCGGTAACCATCACGTCGAAACTCTTCGGCCATTGAACCAGACGCATAGCGGCGTTGTCGACAAACATATATTCTGTCTCCACATCCGGATATTCCTTTTCGATCTCCTGTGCTACCTGACGCCACAGACGAGAAGTAGCCAACACATTCGCCTTATCGACTACCGTTACTTTCTTGCGGCGTTTCTGTGCATACTGATAAGCCAGGCGAACGATACGTTCGATCTCTTCACGGGTATAAACACAGGTATCATAAGCCGTGTTTCCATCTTCGCTTCTACCCTGCGGACGACCGAAATACATACCGCCTGTCAATTCGCGGATACACATAAAGTCTGCTCCCTCGATCAGTTCGGCACGAAGCGGAGATTTATGCAACAGCGACGGGAACGTTGTCACCGGGCGGATATTGGCAAAAAGTCCCAGTTTCTTGCGCATTCCCAGCAGTCCTTGTTCGGGGCGTACCTTTGCGGAAGGGTTATTATCATATTTCGGAGAACCGATCGCACCAAAATAAACGGCGTCGCTCTGCATACAAAGTTCGTGCGTTTCATCCGGATACGGGTTGCCGGTCTCATCGATGGCAACCGCTCCCACCAGAGCGTGTTTGTAACTTAGTTCGTGGCCATATTTTTCGCATACGGCTTTAACGGCTTTCATGCCTTGTTCTACAATCTCGGGACCGATACCGTCGCCGGGAAGGACTGCGATGTTTAATTTCATTTCAGTTTGTTATTTTAGTCTCTTTTAAATAGCACATATTTGGGTTCCATAGGGACGTAGCTATCATCGTCCCACAGGGTGCTCGTAATCATCAGGTCGGCACTGTAACGGTTACAAGCAATGGGTACATTATGAACACGACACTGGCGAAGCAACATCTGAATATCAGCCTCGTGCGGTTGCGCGTTCAGGTCATCGATCAGGAAGACCGCCAGATCCACCTCCTTGCGTACCACCATGGCGGCAATTTCTGCATCACCACCTAACGGCCCGGAATGCATACAGATTACTTCGGCAGCAATACCTTTCTCGTCGAAAGCATTACGTATCAGTCCGCCGGTTGTACCGGTACATACTAAAAGATGGTGGGAAAGGAATTCTGCATTGTGTACAGCCCATTCTACCATGTCAGCTTTACGATTGTCGTGCGCTACCAGCGCAATGGTCAGTTTTCTGTTCATAACTAATACCTCCTATATTTATTGTTCAATCTTATTCAGCATCTTCAGCGTCGCCTTGATGGCGGCTTCCGTCTGGTCGGCATCGAGGCCGCGGGTTTTGAAATCTATCCCGGCATAATTCCAGCTGATGATCGTCTGCACAAAGGCATCGGTACGACCTCCGGGGGGAATGGATACGGAATAGTTCGTCAGCATCGGGAACGGGCGGCCCAGATCGGAATAAATCTTGCGAAGGGCACGGACGAACGCGTCGTACTGGCCGTCGCCGGATGCGGATTCCTCGTATGCCTCGCCGTCGATCTCTATTTTCAGCGTGGCTACCGGCCTCAGTCCCTGCGCCAAAGATAAGGAATAATTTAATATACGGATACGTTGGTCTGCCATTGTATCATGGTGAAGGACATCACTGATGATATAAGGCAGGTCTTCCGTCGTCACCATTTCCTTCTTGTCACCCAGTTCGATGATCTTTTCGGTGATCTTGCGCATGGACTCGTCGTCCACGTCGATTCCCAACGATTCCAGGTTCATGCGGATATTCGCCTTGCCGGAAGTCTTTCCGAGGGCATATTCGCGGACACGGCCGAAACGTTCGGGGATCAGGTCGTTGCAATACAGGTTGTTTTTGCTATCGCCATCGGCATGGACGCCGGCACATTGCGTGAAGACATGTTCACCGATGATCGGACGGTTCGGGGCGATATGGATGCCGGAATAGGTCTCGACCAGGCGGCTTGCGGCATTGATCTTCTCTTCCCGCACGCTGGTCTGACCGTTCAGATGATCTTTTATCACAGCGATCACACTGCTGAGCGGTGCATTTCCCGCTCGTTCGCCCAGACCGTTGATCGTGGTGTGGACACCGTGTATTCCTGCCCGGACTGCCGAATAGACATTGGCTACCGCCAGGTCGTAATCGTTGTGGGCATGGAAATCAAAATGAAGCCCGGGATAATGTTCGAGCATCTGTTTGCAGAACTCGTACGTATTGCCCGGATTCAGGATACCCAACGTATCAGGCAGCATAAAACGTCGGATCGGCAGGTCTTTCAACGCATCGATCAGCTGGAAGACATAATCGGGGGAGTTTTTGATCCCGTTCGACCAGTCTTCCAGATACATATTAACCTCAATACCTTTTTCGGTAGCCAGCGATACAACAGAACGGATATCTGCAATATGCTGTTCGGGCAATTTGCGGAGTTGTTCGGTTACGTGTTTATACGAACCTTTACAGAGAAGGTTTACCACACGACAACCGGCCGATTCGATCCAGTTGAGCGAGGCGTCGCCATCCACAAAGCCCAATACTTCGAGCTTATGCAGATTTCCGGTACGTTCGGCCCAGGCAGCCACTCGCTTCACGGCTTCGAACTCTCCGTCCGATACGCGAGCAGAGGCAATCTCCACGCGGTTTACTCCCAGATCCCCCAACAGCATCTGCGCAATACTGAGCTTTTCGTGAGCCGCAAAAGAGACACCCGATGTTTGTTCCCCGTCCCGAAGGGTTGTATCCATTATTTCTACCATCTTACTTTCTATTTGCTTCGTACGCTTCTATCTTCGACTTATTAGCCAGCAGGTAATCGATATCGTCCAAGCCATTTACCAGGCAATCTTTTTTATAGGCATTGATGTCAAAGGATTCGCTTTTGCCGGTTGCGTTGTTGGTAATTGTCTGCGCGGGCAGGTCGATTGTCAACGTTGCTTCCGGATCGGCTTCGACAGAAGCAAATATCTCCGCCAGGAACTCCGGAGAAACAACAACCGGAACAAGGCCGTTGTTCATCGAATTGTTCTTGAAGATATCGGCGAAGAAACTGCTGACTACCGCCCGGAAACCATATCCGGCAATCGCCCAGGCAGCATGTTCGCGACTGGAACCGCTACCGAAGTTCTTCCCGGCAACAAGAATCTGACCTTTATAAGTATCCTGGTTCAATACAAAGTTGGGATTAGGGTTACCGGCCTTGTCATAACGCCAGTCGCGGAAAAGATTATCTCCGAAACCCTCGCGTGTGGTCGCTTTCAGGAAGCGGGCCGGGATGATCTGGTCTGTGTCGACATTTTCCAAAGGAAGGGGGACACAGGTCGATGTTACTATCGTGAATTTTTCTTTCATTTCGTTCTCTTGATTTTTCAGTTCGTAATCTTATTACATTAAATCTCTCGGATCGGTGATCTTACCCGTCACTGCCGCAGCCGCTGCAACCAACGGTCCGGCCAGGATGGTACGTGCACCCGGTCCCTGACGGCCCTCGAAGTTACGATTTGAAGTAGATACGGCATATTTGCCTGCCGGAACCTTATCTTCATTCATGGCCAAGCAAGCCGAGCAACCCGGCTGACGCAGTTCGAAACCAGCTTCCGTCAACACCTTATCGATACCTTCCGCACGGATCTGGCGTTCCACCTGCCAGCTGCCCGGAACCAGCCATACGATCACATCGTCGGCCTTTTTCTTTCCTTTCACCAGGGAGGCAAAAGCACGGAAATCCTCGATACGGCCGTTCGTACAACTTCCCAGGAAGACATAGTCGATCTTTTTGCCCAATACAGGTTCACCGGCGGTGAAGCCCATATAGTCCAGAGATTTCTTATAAGAGATACGGCCGGCTTCGTCTACGCTCTCCATCGTCGGGATGTTTTCGCGGATGCCCATTCCCATTCCCGGATTGGTTCCGTATGTAACCATCGGGTCGATATCTTCTGCATGGAAAACGATTTCCTTGTCGAATTTAGCATCGGGATCGCTGTACAGTTCACGCCATTCAGCCAGTTTCTTTTCCCAGGCTTCGGCACGGGGAGAAAATTCACGGTCTTTCAGATAGTCGAAAGTGACCTGGTCGGGAGCGATCATACCACCGCGAGCACCCATTTCAATAGACAGGTTGCAGATGGTCAGACGTTCTTCCATCGTTGTGTTGCGGATAGCTTCGCCGGCATATTCAACGAAATAACCGGTAGCGCCGCCTGTCGTCATCTTACTTATAATGTATAGGGCGAAATCTTTTGCCGTTACACCCGGTTTGCGCCGGCCGTCGATGGTGATACGCATCGTCTTCGGCTTGCGCTGCATAATACACTGAGTAGCCAATGTCATTTCTACCTCGCTGGTACCGATACCGAAAGCAATTGCACCCATGGCACCGTGGGTAGAAGTATGAGAGTCACCGCAAACGATCGTCATACCCGGCTGAGTCAGGCCAGTTTCCGGTCCTACTACATGGATAATACCGTTTTTGGGGTGTTGCAGACCGTAATAAGTCAGGTTGAAATCCTTCGCATTCTTTTCCAATGTATCCACCTGGTTTTTGGAAACAGGGTCTTCGATCGGTTTCTCCTGGTTCAATGTCGGAATATTATGGTCCGGCATACAAGTAATCTGCTCCGGTCGGAAGGGCTTCAGGCCACGGGCACGTAACCCCGCAAATGCCTGCGGACTGGTTACTTCATGGCAGAACAGACGGTCGATGTAAAACTGGATCGTTCCGTCGGGCAGGGTATCCACCACATGTTTCTCCCAAATCTTTTCGAATAATGTCTTGCTCATTGCTAATTATGTATTATGTTATTTTACGAACTTGTTGATTGCGTCGATAAAGGCTTCTACGGAAGCAGCGATGATATCGGTATTGGCAGCAAAACCGTAGTAATTGTTTCCGTCGTATTCCACCTGCATATGGACTTTACCCATGTCGTCGCTACCTTTATTAATAGCCTGGATGAGAAATTCCTGGATGGTCATCGTACGATGGATAATCGACTTCACGGCTTTGATGGCAGCATCGACAGGGCCGTTACCGGCAGCGGCAGCCTGGAACTTCTCACCGGCGATATTCAAGCAGACGCTGGCGACAGACTGTAAACCGACACCCGATGTAACCTGCAAATATTCCAGTTTGATACGGTGCATGGCTGTGCGGTCTTTTCCGGCCAACATCAACACGTCGTCGTCATTAATATCTTTCTTGCGGTCAGCCAGTTTCAGGAATTCCTGATATACCTTATCCAGTTTTTCCTGGTCCAGTTCCACACCTAAAACACTCAGGCGGTGTTTCAATGCGGCACGTCCGCTACGGGCAGTCAATACGATTGCGTTATCGTCGATACCGACATCTTTCGGGTCGATAATCTCATAGCTTTCACGGTTTTTCAATACACCGTCCTGGTGGATACCGGAAGAATGGGCGAAAGCATTACGTCCGACAATCGCCTTGTTCGGCTGAACCGGCATGTTCATCAAGCTGGAAACCGTACGGCTGATGCCATAGATTTTGGTTGTGTTTATATTGGTTTCGATACCACGTTCTTTGTGGCTGCGGAAGATCATGGCTACTTCTTCCAGCGAAGTATTACCGGCACGTTCGCCGATACCGTTGATGGTCACTTCCACCTGACGGGCACCGTTCAGGACCCCCTGCACGGTATTGGCAGTTGCCATACCCAGGTCATTATGGCAATGAGTGGAGATGATTGCATGCTGGATGCCGTCCACATGTTCCATCAGATATTTGATCTTTGCGCCATATTCGTCAGGCAGACAGTAACCGGTCGTATCCGGGATATTCACAACGGTTGCACCCGCTTTGATCACCGCCTCCACGACACGTGCCAGATAGGCATTGTCCGTACGTCCGGCATCTTCGCAGTAGAATTCTACGTCTTCCACATATCTTTTGGCATACTTGGTGGCAGCGATGGCACGCTCCAGTATCTCGTCCTGGTTGGAGTTGAACTTATAACGGATATGGTAATCGGAAGTACCGATACCGGTATGGATACGTCCGCGTTTGGCGAACTTCAATGCTTCGGCAGCCACATCTATATCTTTTTCAACCGCACGGGTCAAAGCACAGATAGTCGGCCAGGTAACGGCCTTGGATATTTCAACCACACTGTTGAAATCGCCCGGACTCGATACAGGGAATCCAGCCTCAATCACATCGACGCCCAGCTCTTCGAGTGCTCTGGCAACCTGAATCTTTTCAATACTGTTTAACTGGCAACCTGGCACTTGCTCACCATCCCGTAATGTGGTGTCGAAAATAAATAATCTGTCTGACATAGTTCTTATCGTCTTAAATTTGTTAATATTCTTTTGTTCATTCATAAAAAAAGCCTCTCTCACAAGGAAGTGAGAAAGGCTCTTTAATATCTTCATGCATCAGAAAAGCACGTACAGTCTCACTTCCTATCCCGTTCCCAGAGTAGAATAATGTTTAGAGAAATAATGAGACTATTTGCTATGTTCTGTTTCATTGTCATTTTTATTTAACGCTGCAAAGATACAGCCTTTTTCTAAACCACCAAATATAAAACGATATTTTTTACACATATTATCTTATAAACTGAAAGAGGAAAGGCTTTCGAATTAATAAATCATTACTCAAACTCCCTTCCTATAGCAGTCTCCCACCTATCCTACCCTGATAATCGGTATATCCAGCAGGAATGCGATTTTCTCCAGTTTATCTACCTGATGTCCAAGCCCTATCGCACAATGATGGGAAGGGCCTGCCTTGCTCCATGCGTCGATAAAAGCACGGGCACCACAAGCAAAACGATAGCGGCTGTTCGTATTTCCAATCTTCAAAGTCGGTCCTTCCACCGATTCTCCTTCGGCTGCCAGCAGGAAAACGCCGTCTTTCCCTTCGCAGACGGACAACAAAGTAACAGGGCCATGTTTGACCGTCATCTGGATAGACAATCCTTTACCCGGTTTGCCATGATAAACCGGAAGCGGCACCAACCGGACTTTTCCTTCCGCTATGGTAAAATGAGCCGGACCGTCATGCCCCAGCATAACGATATCATCCTTGAAATCGAGGGCATAAAATTCAGAAAAAGAGCCGCCTGCTCCCAACAAAGACATGATCTTCATTGCCTGTACATTCTTCACTTCACATTCGCCGGCAACAGGGATCTCGCGTCCGGTCAACAACGTGTTCCCGGCAATGACGGAAGTCACGATATTCTCATAGTCATTTCCGGCATAGCCTTCATAATAATAGGCCATCGAACCCAGGTCGTGCGCATCGATCAGCCTGTCAAGGGCTATGGATGTCCGGGCGGCACGTTCCAGCTCACCGGCTTCGCATTGCTCGTCAATCTCAAAACAAGCATTGAATTCATCCAGTTTGTCTTTTACATCTTCATCGGTAACATTGTCACGGTAGGCTTTCAGTTCGCACATCTCCACGATTTCCACATGCGTACCGAAAACAGACGACTGCCGGGTCAAGTCGGTATACACATCGAGCATCCCGCAATAATAATGGCCCAGGATTCCCATGCGGTTATTCTTCATCCCATTTACCACACGGGCGGCATCGATCCAGCCGTTTATCTGCTTCCACACATATTCTTCCTGCAAATAGCCGCTTACGATTTCATAAGGAATACCGGCGCGGTTGAACACGCTAGCAAATTCAGGTACGGAACAGGCCTGGCAATGTGCCAGCCATTCACCTGTCATTTTTCCCCTGTCACCCAAGCCGTTTATATATTCATAGTCGATTGCCGCAACGGGCTGGATATTCAAGAGAATAACCGGGACTTTCACACGCTGGGCCAACGGAAGGACCGTCGAAGATAAAGCGTAGGTAGAAATAAAGACAAACAGAAGGCTGATCTCTTCCTTCTTCAGATCTTCCGCTGCCTCAACAGCTTTTACCGGGTTATCAGCAATTCCGGCGTTAACGACTTCAGTGTCCCGACGGGACATCTCCGATGCGATCCAGTCCTGGTATCCGCAAAGACGTGTGTATAATCCTTCAAATTGGGGCCAATACGTATCCAGGCCCAGTCCAATCAGGCCGATTTTAGTTTTTCCTGTTTTCATGGTATCTATTTTTCTATTATAAAATGTTATCAATAAGGAATACGGACGAATGCCTTTCTATCGGTAATGTAACCGTTGTCGTTTCCATACCGGAAACACGTTTATGTTCATATGCCACCTTCATCCGCTGTCCGGTATGAGGGTTCAATAAGACAGGTTTCAGCTTCCCCCGCAACACGACATTTGCCTGATAGGGTTGATCTTTCAAATTGGCAAAATAATAAACAGACTGATTTTTCAGTTCCTTATGTATGTAATTCAATTCATGCCCTGCTTCAAAGGCCACATCAGGAACAGGATAGGAATCTTCGATTGCTGTCTTTAATGCATCCGGTCCTGGTTTCTCTACGAAAAAGGCTTTACCCGCAGTTGCGTAGGAAGCATTCACACCTAATATACGGGAAATGATCTCTTTCACCTCCTTGTCCTGTCCCGGTTCTACCGATTTTTCCGGCAACTGGGTTGTAAATATGACATTCCCCCCGGATTTAAAGAAAGACTCGACCTGTCGTAAAGCCGTTAACGATATTGTTTTTACTCCGGGAATAATAATCAACCGGAAAGTTTCTTTGTTCACCTGATTATCGAGGTGCAACAGTCCTTTTTTCACACGGCATTTTGTAGACAAGACCTCCGGATGCAGATAAGTGAAATCACGCCCGAGAGTATCAGTCAATAAAGCCGAGACATGTGTATAATCCGTATTCGGGATCATTACCCCGCCTTCATAAAATCCCAGTTCCCCGTCCATCACATGTTCTCCCTGAAGAGATTCGATCGGGTAAAGGACTGCTATATCGGCAACATGTCTTCCTTCCTGCTGCAAAATATAGTTGAGACGTGACAGGAACTTATTAAATGCCGGAAGTGAGTCCCGGTATAGTTCGTTCCGCCAAGATAACTCAGGCAGAAAAGTAACATGCTGATCGTTATACCAGACAGCATGAGGGATAAGCGTATTGACCCCTTTCGTATATTGTTCCATGGCTATGTGGTAAAGCTCTTTTACACTGATATTCCCCATAGCACCGTATGTTTCGGACATTACCTGGCGTTTGTCCCAGTTATAGGCAGAAGAAGAAACCACTTTATAAAACAATTCGGTCGGACGGCCTCCGCCAATCTTGTCAATACCGGGAATCCCCATATATTTCCCGCACAACATCAAGTCACCTGAAGTACCCACCGGATTCGCAATCTCTTCCTGATCCTGATGGCCGGTAGAGTAAATATCATGGGCAGAAGCCCATTCACCGATTATTTTCATAAAACCTTCGGAATACAAATGGGCACGCAAGCCAAACAGACGGTTTCGCGCAGATTGCGTTTCCTCCCCGATGTCATACCATAATGCCGGATACAACAATTCGGGGGATTCCCCGTAACGGGAGATAAATTTGTCGTTAAACGCGTCTGTCCAGATACGTCCCTTAGCCCGGTACAGGGTCGGTTCATCGAAAAAAGTTTCTATGATCGTATTCCCGAAATAGGGAGAGAAACGGTCATAATATGCCTGATGAGTTTCTTTTACAAACAGCCTGACGGCTTCTGGGTCCAGATAATCCACATTCGGATCGCCATCTTTCACACAGACGAAAAACATGATCTTCCAGGCCCCTTCCGGAACTTTCCAGTTGAGTTTGCCGGAACGGATATGTTGTTTCAGTGAAATCCGATGCTTCGTCAGCGTGTCCATTGCAACGACCGACATCAGTTTTCCGGCAGGAACGACCTGCTCGAATGATTCGCCGGCAGCTACTTTATACTCCACTTTATCCAGCCGCTTGATTGTGGCATTCGGATATTTGTTCATAAAACGAGGTACCCCATCCGCATTGATGGCTCCCATACTTCCACTCGGAAAGCCATACTCATCATACAGGGACATATGCACATCCAGCTTCCTGGCTTCCTCTATAATCTTGCCATAAAGATTGAAATAATCGTCAGATAGATATTCAGGTTTGAAATCTTGCCCAAAAGGAAGGATTGCACAACCGCCATACCCATCTTTTCGGATCATCTGACGGAATTGGTCCAGCAATTCGTTTTCATTGACCGTCGCATTATTCCAAAACCATAAAGGAACAGGCTTGTATTTATTCTCTGGATTTACAAAAGCCGACTCACTGACCTGGGCAGATACTCCAAACGAGACAAAACACATACATATGACAAAGAAAATACCTTTCATTAAAGATTCTATTTAGGTTATACAATGATTACCGTTTTTATGATTGCACAAATATAGAACCTCTGCTTCAACAGGTTATTTTCAAAACTGATTCTATTCTTCCTATTTTTGATAGTTCAGCCGGAAGGGGGATTGGTTTGTATAAGATTATAATTTATATTTGTCCTCTAAAGAGTCAACCTCTAATAATATACTCGATTTTACTCTGATACAATGACCGAAAAGTATAATACTTTCACGATTCTATATGAACAGCAATATGAACGTTTATTTCGTTTTGCCCTTCATTTTGTACCTGATCATGAAGATTGTGAAGATATACTGGCCGATGTCTTTGTTGCTATTTGGGAGAACTGGGATACATTGAAAAAAATAGACAACCTCAACTCTTATCTTTTTACATCCGTCAAGAACAGATGCCTGAAGTTTCTAAACAAACAAAATCATTTTGAAGAATATATCGAATATCTGCATATCCATTTAAGCATCGATTCAACCACTCCGGAGTCTCTCCTGCATTCGGGCGAAATGACAGGGATAATAGAAAACGCACTGAATCAACTCCCCCAACGATGTAAACTGATCTTCCTAATGTTGAAGGAAGAGAATCTTAAATACAAAGAAGTAGCCGATATCCTGGGTATTTCTGAAAAGACAGTGCAAGCTCAACAAATCATTGCTAAAAAGAAACTGACAGAGATTGTCAGACATTACATAAATGAATAGTAAACATACATATTAGTTAACAAATACTAAACACCAACTTTCCTTTAGGCATAAATGATTGTTTCCGGATTCTATATATAAAAACGTAGAATTATGAACAATCAAGAACAATCATGGAAGGGTCTACCCGAAGAACAACTTACCGATAAGCTGGCCGGACAAATACGCAGCCAGGCAGACCCGGAAGCGATTCGGAAAAGAAAAAGGAGTGTTCAGGATAAAATATTTATACAAATACAGCAACGAAAAAAACAAAAAGAACGAAGAATCCTTTTTGTGTCGATTGCAGCTTCCCTGCTCGTGTTATTTACCATCGGATATAACCTTTTGACAGGCAGTCATAGTAGTGAACAAATAGCCTGGATCGAAATATCCACCCCCAAAGGAGTACGCGATTCGGTATTATTGTCCGATGGCAGTAAAATATTTTTGAATGGAGGATCCGACTTGAAATATCCCCGGCAGTTCACAGGAGATACACGTGAAGTGTCTTTCACCGGAGAAGGTTATTTTGAGATTGCGAAGAATGCAAAGAAACCATTTTTAATTAACACCGAACTTATCGAAGTTAAAGTTTTAGGAACCAAATTCAACCTGAAAGCTTATGCAAACGATATGTCGGTAGAAACAATACTGGAAGAAGGCCGCGTACAAGTGAAACATTCCGCCTCGAATCAGATACTCGATATGAAGCCTAACGACTGTGTAACCTTCAATAAACAAATGAATACATTTTCGACCAAGCAGGTAGATCCCTTAGTGGCTACTATGTGGAGGAGCGGAAAGTATTCTTTTCACTCTACCCCATTCCCTGAATTCGCCCAGACATTGGAAAGAGGGTTTGGTGTAACATTTATCATTGAGAATCCGGATGTGGCCTCCCGCCACTTTACCGGTGAGTTCATACGGGGAGAATCAATCGATGAAATATTGAATATCCTAAAAATAAGTAGTAAGCTGAATTATCAGAAAAAAGATAATATTATCACGATCAGATGAGATAGCAGTAAAGTAATCAGAATATAAACCTAATCTAATATCGCCTATGGTATAACTTCATTAAAAAAAAGAATAGGAAATACCTCCATATTCCCTATTCTCTGCGTTTGCCGAAGCAAACACGTAAACTTAATTAGCAATTAAATTTCTTCACAAAAGTATGAAAAAAAACAAGACAAGCATCTCGTTTCAGGCATTTATTGTCTTAAATTGAAGCGAATTATGAGAATTACAGCCTTTTATTTAATCTGTTGCGCTTTATATGTTTCAGCGGAAACATATTCGCAAACCAAGGTATTTTCATTTACCATGAAAAATGCAAGCATAGAAGAAGTTCTCTCAGTTATAAAAAAAAGCAGCGAATATTCTTTCTTCTACGAGGATTCCCAAATCGACCTAAGTCCCAAAGTTTCAGTTTCCGCCCGGAAGGAGACTGTTTCAAGTATTTTAGACAAAGTGTTAACTGACAAAAACATCAGCTATAAGATCGAGAACAAACATATTATTCTTTACAAAGCAGAACCTAAGAATCAACAGGCCAGCAATAAAATATCAATAAAAGGCCAGGTATTCGATAAGCAGGAGCCGCCTTCTCCCCTGCCGGGTGTTACTATCCAGATAAAAGGTTCTAACCAGGGCGTAGCCACCGATCTGGACGGCCTTTTCCATATCGAAGCCCAACGGGATGATATTCTGATCTTCTCGTATGTCGGTTACAAACCTGTCGAATATGTGGTAAAGCGTCATCAGTCGAACCTGATCATTTCATTGGCCGAAAATATAAGTGCTTTGGAAGAGGTGATCGTAACCGGTTTCACAGAAGAACGTAAACTAAACAGCATTTCCTCTATCTCGCAGGTTAAACTGGATGCAACACTCAATAACAAACCGATCACTTCATTATCACAGGCGCTGCAAGGTGGTGTGACAGGAATTACCGTCACACAATCGACCGGCCTGCCGGGTGGAGATGCGGCAATAATAAAGATCAGAGGCGTTACGATGGGTAACCTGTCTCCACTGGTCCTGGTGGATGGTATCCCTATGAATATGGACAACCTCGATCCCACAACGATTGAAAGTGTCACTGTCTTAAAAGATGCGGCGGCGGCAGCTATTTATGGAGCCCGTGCAGCAAACGGAGTTATCGTGGTAAAAACGAAAAGGGGCCAGCCCGGCAAAATCAAAGTCAGTTACAATGGATACGGTGGCGTGCAAAAAGCAACCTATATGCCTGATTTTGTAAATGCCCCGACTTACATGAGAATGATGAACGAAGCCCACAAGAATAATGGAGGCGACCCGGTTTATTCGGAAGATGCGATACAAAAGACAATCGACCAAAGCGATCCATACAAATACCCCGATACCGACTGGACGGATTTGTTATGGAAAAATGCAACGATACAAAACCATTCGGTATCCGTTTACGGAGGTAGCAGCATTGCCCGTTTTGCCATTACAGGTAATTATATGTCGCAGACTGGTTTTGTCAAAGATTTCACATACGATCGTCTGAACCTCCGCGCAAATACCACCGTCAGTTTACGTGAGAATATCACAGTAGGCGTTGACCTGAATGTGATTCGCGGAACACAGCATAAATGTAGTGTGGACGGAGCTACCGGAGCATTCAATCCTATTAGCTTGCTGTACTGGACACCTCCTACTATCGTGGGTAAATATCTGCAGCGGGAAGGAGACCCCAATGAATACTATGGGAATTACGGTTCAAGCATGAGAAATCCGCTGGCACAAATTGAAAAAGGAGGTTTTACCGAGAACCTGACAGATAATATCAGTGTCAACCTGCAACCCAAATGGGGAATAATACCCGGTTTAAACCTGGCCGGACAATTCAGTTACCAAGTAAACAGCGGTGCAACCAAAGGAGACCGTCGTGCAGTCAACTTTTTCGATTACGATAACGGACAGCTTATTGCCACATGGGGTAACTTTCAGCCTTCCTCCACATGGCGTTCCAGCTATTACTATATAGGGGGAACCGTTGACTATACTAAAACGTTTAATGAAAAACACCGGCTGTTTGTCATTGCCGGAGTAAATGCCGAATTAAACAACAGCGGCGTGTGGGATGAATATGCCATGCAATCATTACTGGCTAAAGCCAATTATACGTACGACGAACGCTATTTGTTTGAAGCAACTATCCGCCGTGACGGATCGTCACGTTTTGGTCCCGGAAATAAGTTCGGTTGGTTCCCGTCCGGAGCTATCGGATGGAATGTGAATAAAGAGGCTTTTTTAAAGGAGGTTGAATGGATAAACAATCTAAAACTAAGAGGTTCATACGGATTATTGGGAAACGAGAATATCGGCGCCTATAAATACCAAAGTACGATCGATCCGAACAACGGCTCCGAACTTATTTTCGGAAATCCGGATATTTCATGGGAAAAGGTATCCATGTTCAACACTGGTGTCGACTTTAGCATTTTCAATAATATGATAGATATCACCTTCGATTATTACGACAAACTAACCTCAGACATTATTTTAAGACCGCCTTTATCATCTGTCGGCGGTATCGGACAATCGGATATCAATGCCGGAGAAATAAGAAACAGAGGTTGGGAATTCAGTATGAATTATATGCAAACCTTCGGGGATTGGAAAGTTTCAGCATTCGGAGGTATATCCCGTAATAAAAATAAGATTGAGAAACTACCCGGAGGTCCTTATGACGGCGGTAGCCATATCGACAAAGAAGGACATGCGTTGAGCAGCCATTACCGGTATGTGTCGAACGGATTATTACAGGAAAGCGATTTCATTCAGCAAAGTGACGGAAGTTACATCCCCAAAGAAGGCATTGTAATCATAGACGGACAACAGCCCGGAGACATCCGTTATATGGACCTTGACGGTGATAATATGATCACGGCTAACGACCGTAAAGTTATGGGAAACGGAGAACCTGATTTCAACTACTTCGCAAACCTGAGTCTGAACTGGAAAAATATTGATTTTGAGATCATGCTACAAGGCGTATCGGGAGTTGATGCCTACTACGGAGGAGCCTTTTCCGATCCGATTGGCAATGCTGCCACTCCACAGACATTCCATCTGGACTATTGGACAAAAGATAATCCGGACGCCCGTTTTCCACGCTTGACACCAACCTCCGGCGAAAACGGCAAATCATCTGATTTCTGGTACTTTGATGCCAGCTACTGCCGGGTAAAATATATCCAGGTAGGATATACGGTCCCTTCTTCTTTTAGCAATAAATACTGGGTATCCAATCTGCGCTTCTTTGTAAATCTTCAGAATCCGTTTACAATAGCTAAAGAAAACAAGATTGACCCTGAAGCCAGAGGAGGAGACAGTACTTATCCTCTGTCAAAAACATATTCCGCAGGTATAAATATTTCATTTTAAAAGGAATACAGATATGAAAAATACATATTTATTATTGAGTCTTACAGTCTTACTATCCAGTTGCAGCGACTTTCTGACACGGGATAATCCTTTCGGTGCTACCGACGATGCTTTCTGGAAAACCAGTAGTGAAGTGGGAGCAGCCTTGAATCTTTGCTATTCACTACCCTCCGGCTCCCTGCATTATACAGCACCTTATGCCTCAATCATCCATTACGAAGGATTTACAGACAACACTTATCATGGAGCTGATTTCGGAGGTTTTATAACCACCATCGGAAACAGCACTATTACCTCCGATAGTCCCAACTCTTTTGGTGGTATTTCTGATGTGTGGACATCCTATTACAAGAATATCCGGAACTGCTGCCGTTTGCTCGAAAATATGGACAAAGCATACTTTATCGATCCGAGTGAAAAAGAACGAATGCGTGCGGAAGGAATCATTTTACGTGCATATTATCATTGGGAATTATTCAAATATTTCGGATATAAAGAAGGCATCCCCGTCGTTGATCATGCTTTATCTCCTAACGAGAATTATATGGAACGTTCTACACCTGAAGCGGTTGTCGATTTTATTCTGGCTGAATTAGACCGTGCGTTGGCTATTGAAGACCTACCCTTCAAATATGAGGATGCAAAAAAAGACAGAATGGATAAAGCTGTAGCCTTATCTCTTAAATCGATTGTTGCCTTAAATGCCAAACGTTACGAAGTATCCAGACAGGCTGCGGCTGAAATTATAAATAGCGGAAGATATGAACTATTCTATACAACAGCGGAAGATGACGATCCTGGCAAAAATTTCAGAGATCTATTTCGGACAGTCAGCATGGACGGCTCCAATAAAGAACGGATACTTATCAAACCAGCCGGATGCAAAGAGGCTTATTTCCGTTTTTCCGGACCAGGATTGGGACAGCAATGTACCTCATGGCCCACACTCGACTTCGTTAACACATTCGAAACCAAGCAAGGAAAAACCTTGCAAGAATTAGGACCAGACTCACTGGATATTTATTCTAAAGATCCTCTGTATAATAATAACCGTGATCCACGTCTTTATGCGACTATTGTTATGCCTTACGACAATACAACTTTTGAGCAATACACCTACGATCCATGGGGAGAAGGACCTGAAGCCGTCGGCAGGCCAAATGCATCGCGCAGTGGTTTCATGCTGAAGAAGTTCTATGATCCACAAGACAGGACCAGTCAAAGAAACGACCACATGATCATCCGGTATGCCGAAATTTTGCTTAATTACGTAGAGTGTTTGATCGAAACCGGACAATACAATAACCCGGATGTATTAAAGTATATAAATGATATAAGAAAACGTGCCGGTCAGATACAGGTTACTGCCGCCGAATATAACAGCGAAGCCAAAGTACGTGAATTATATCGCCGGGAACGTCGTATCGAACTGTCTTTCGAAGGTGCCCGCTACATGGACATCCGCAGATGGGATATTGGCGAACAGACAATGAATGGCCCTATATACGGAGCAGTAAATCCCGCAACCGGCAAAAAGGTGCAGATAGAAATACGGCAGTTCCGCAAAAACAAAAACGAAGTCTGGCCGATACCGGAAAGCGAAATTCTTGCCAATCCGAATTTAAAGCAAAACCAAGGATATGTAGGCAAAGACTAATGTATATTATAGTATGAAGAAAACTCTCTTAACCAATTGAACAACAAAAATCCCCAACAAGCAGCACCTACACTGTTTGTTGGGGATAATTTATATCAGGAGTTATCTTTTACTTATTTATTGTCAGCATATCCACCTCTTTCCCCTCCATGTCCAGTATCCTGATGTTTAATTCTTTTGCGCCTGCTTCCGCTTTCAACACCGTATTGTTGGAGTTTACGATAACCGGAAAACGGACACCGTCTTTCGGTTCATTCCGCATATACCGGTGAAGGTGGCCGCAAAGCATGATATCGACACCGGCATTATTGAGTAAGGGGATAAACTTTTCGGCAACTTCCTGTTCACCGTGCCAACCGCCAAACGGAGGCATATGGCAGACAACGACCTTAAACGGTGCTTCTTTATACTCCTTGCTTTCAAGTACCTTCTTCAACCATTCCGCCTGTTCCGTACGATACTGGTCATAGACCGTTATGCCGGCATATTCAAGATCCGAATCCGGCTTATCTTCGCCACTGTCCAGGATAACAAAGCAGACAGGTCCCTGGCGGAACATGTAATAGATATGCTCCTGTTTCGGAGAGAAATAGTCCTGGAATGCGGTAGCAAAGGAACCGCGGGTTTCATGGTTTCCACGGGTATAGTACATTGGTATCTCGGAGGCGAAAAGTTCGGTTGCCTTATCCATAAAGCCTTCGAATATTTCCTTTTCATTATTGAAAATAGAGACCATATCGCCATTGAACAGAAACATATCGGTCTTTTTCAGATCACAATGGGAAATCAGTTTTTCCAGCAAATCGCTTTTTCCGTGGATATCGTTGACCATGGCAAAATTCACGGATTGCCTGCTATGATCGCTGGTCAGGAACGTCAGCGGTTGCTTGCCGTAAACAGACGTTGCCGCCACATTCCCGTAAATCACCCGCCAACCGACATGGCTTAACACTTCCTGCGAATACACCCGGTAGCGATAACGTGTGCCGGGCTTTAACCCTGTCAGATGCACAGAATGGACAGTGGAGGTCAGCTTGATGCCATTCTTCGCATTAAAGAACTTCGGACGTTCTGTCTGATAATAATGAGTTCCGTCATCAGGCGCCAGTTCCACCCAGCCGATCGAAGGCTTGTTCGCAGTCCATACAATAGTGACTTCATTTTCTCCCAGATTTTGCAGATAAGGGGCATGCGTTATCTTTATATCATCCTGGGCATATGCAGAAAAAGTGATTAATACAGACAAAATAAACAGTAAACTGATTTTATTCATGGTATATCTTTTTAAGTTGTTAACGATCTCCTACAAAGATACATTCTTCATTTATTCCGGCAAACCCTACCGGGATTAAATCCCGTTATCTACAGGAAAGAAGTACACCTTCGCAGACACGCCTCTTCTTTTATGACAGATTAAACTATACCAAAAGAATTTGGTTCAGTTCTGAAGTTGACAGTTGACAGTCATTTTGGCTTTCAGTCGATTCATTTACCGGGTGCGAAGCTTAAAAGAGCGTAGAAACAGATAAACAAGTTCATATTTATGTAAAATAAAAGAAATAATTCGAGAAGTCTTGAATAATAATAGGTCTTTTCATTAGCTTTGCAGAATCATTAATCATAAAAAAAATACCTATGAACAAAGCAGAACTCATTGTGGCTTTAGCTGAAAAGTCCGGATTGAATAAACAAAAAGCAAAAAAAGTCCTGGAATCTTATATAGAGATCGTGACTGAAAAAATGTCCCAAAATGAAGAAATAGTCCTTATTGGCTTCGGGACGTTGATTCCCAGACCGCAAAGTAGCCGGATGGCGCGTAATCCAAAGACCGGCACTCCGGTACGGATCAAGGCAAGAACAACCGTAAAATTCAAACCGGGCAAATTCTTGTTGGAAGCTATAAACGGTAAAAAATAAAAAGAATACCGATACATTCATCATCTAAAGGTAGATGTCGCAAAAATCTCGTTTTAAACGAGATGAAATTCGTCTTAAACGGACTGTAACCCCGTTTAAAACGAGAAAAAACCCGTTTTAAACGAAGTTTGTGCTCGTTTAAAACGGGTTTTCAGGTAAATATGATCTGCTTATTGTCCGCTCCAAGGATTCTGATCCGATTCGGAGATCGCATCATTGTTCAGGATTTCCATCTGAGGGATCTGGCAGAAGAAACGATAATCATTCGCTTCCAAAGTGCCTATCGGTTGCGGATCGAGCGCATTATATCCGTTCAGATACTGCATTCCCCAGACATAATGGCCGGCAGGATTGGTAGTTGATTCACCGATACGGACCAATCTCTTTTGCAGGCGCACCAGGTCATAGAAACCTGCCTGTCCTTCACAGATCAATTCTTTGCGGCGTTCCACATAGATGTCTTCCAACAACGCATCACCGCCGGCATTGGTTGTCGGGGTAGCATTACGCGCCACCTGCAAACGGTTCAGCAGATTCAGGGCCTCACCGGAGTTACCTTTTTGGGCGGCAGCTTCGGCCATGATCAGCAGCATTTCGGCTCCGCGCATCAGGCAGACTTCCGGACGGGTGGCGCTTTGGATAACACTTCCGCCGTCTTCACCATAGTGTTTATACTTATCGAAAGCCCATTTTGTATTGATTTCCGTATTCGCATTGTTCGTACGTTTCCAAAACTGATAACGGTCTTCTTTTTCTTCAAACAGTTTCACAAACTGCTCATCCACGAAGTAGTCAAGGAACGAGTAGATAGGACCGTCAGCATAACCCTCGCCGTAGCTGGCATCCTGGTTGTACCAGAAGTTGAACTGCGTACTACCGCCCAGGTTATTATCGGCTGTATATTTCATGGCCCATACCACTTCCGCATAATTGCCGGAGATCATATCGTCGAAACCGGAACGGTATTGTTCGCGGGTCATCAACTGGCTGTGCTGGTCGTAGACGATCTTGGCTTCGTTGTAGGCACCGTCCCAGTTCTGCATGACCAGGTAAACACGGGCCAGGATTCCCGAACATATTTTAGAGTTGATCAGCCACATATCGTCCGGATTATAATCGGCAAGCAATGTTTTAGCCGTCGTCAGGTCGGACACAATCTGGGTATAGATTTCCTCCACGGTAGAAAAACCTTTATGGGATTCGTCATCAGAAGAGGTACGCAGAATCACGCCACGCTTGCTTTTGGCTATCACATAGGTCTGTTGGTAATTCTGGATCAGATGGAAATACTGGATTCCACGCATTGCCAACGCCTGACCTTTGATATGTTTTTTCTGTGTTTCATCACCGGCGGCGGCATCCACATTGGTCAGGATGATATTGGCACGGTTGATCACATTATAACACATCGACCAGATTTTTGAGGCATTTCCGTCAGCCTGTGTTTTTGAGTTGGAATACTGGTATGCTGTTACCTGATCACCTCCCATATTGGTATGGCTGATCACGTCGGGACCACTCGCATCGACATACATCTGGAATCCGGGGAGGCCAGCATACACACGGTCGCCTTTATCGGTATTAAAATACAGCTGCTTATAAGCTGAAGTCAATACTTTTTCCAACTGAGAGACATTCCCCAGTACATCTTCATCGTTTACTTTCACATAGGAGCTGGTTGTCAGGTCGTCGTTACATCCGGTCAGGGCCATACCAGCAAAAACCAGGGACAGGAAGGATATATTTATAAATCGTTTCATAAATATCATTTTTTACGTTTACAATGTGATTTGAATACCGACCATATACAGTCTTCTCGAACCCTGAATACCGTTATCGGTTTCAGCATTACCGTTATAACTGTTACCCATTATACCTGTTTCGGGGTCTGTGTAGCGTTTTTTGGCAGGACCGAAAGTCAACAGGTTATTACCGGTTACATAAACACGCAGGTTTTCTACCAGGGCCTTGCGGGTAAGGCTCTTAGGCAGCGTATAACCTAATGTCAGGTTTCTCAGACGCCAGTAATGGTTGTCGAATACGAAGTTATCGGCATACTTTACCGTCGCACCATACTGGTTGTACGACCAACGTGGGATAAGTACATCCGCATCGCCCGGTTGACGCCATCTGTCCTCAACCAACTCCTGTATGACACCGACACCCGGACGGTTCATGATACGTTCTTTATATGTATAGTCCGATATTTTGGAACCATAAGAATAATAGAACATGAATGACAGGTCGATCCCTTTGAACTGGAAGTTATTGGTGATAGCACCGAATACTTTGGGGATCGCGGAGCCACAGTACACAAAATCGTCTGTCGTTACTTCCTCCTGCTTTTCCGTACGTTTCCAACCGCCGTTACCATCGCGGATCAACCAGCCTGGTACTCCGGTTTCCGGATTAACACCGTCGTACTGGGGAGCGATAAATTCATACAGAGACTTGCCTTCTTCCATCTTGTAGGTACAAGCCGTACCGGAATAGGTATAAGGACCTGTAGGCAAATAAGTCACCTCATTTTTCAGCGTACTCATGTTGGCATCGATATCCCATCTGAAATCTTTCGTTGTAAGGATATTCGCATTCAATGTGATTTCAATCCCGCTATTACGCAGGTCACCAATATTCATATTATACCCGGATGCACTACCAACCTGGGCAGAGAGAGGCAGTTCCTTATAATACAACAAGTCATGGGAAGTACGGGAATAATATTCCACTGTACCGCTAAGTCGGTTGAATACGGAGAAATCCAAACCGATATTCCATTGCTGATTACTTTCCCACTTCAAGTCCGGTGTCGGATAGGTAGACGGTTTTAAACCGGATTTCAGATACAGGTCATCACTTTCATAAGTACCCTGGTATCCGTAAAGGACTTCATCTCCAGCCTTACCATTCGATTCACGCACGATCAGCTTATCATTACCGGTCGTACCGTAACTTCCACGCAACGACAAGTTATCAATCCATTTCAGGTCTTCCATAAAACCTTCTTTCGATATTCGCCATGAACCGCCAGTCGACCAAAATGTACCCCAGCGATGATCGGAGCTGAAACGGGAAGAACCATCCTCACGAAGCGAAGCGGACAAGTAATACTTATTCAAGAAGTTATAATCGATTTTACCAAAGAACGAAAGCAGAGAGTATTTATCACGTCCGCCGGAAACACCGAAATTCTTGGTGGTATTCGATAATTCATATTTACCCAGTTCCATGATACCTTCACCCCAACCTTGTTCGTAGTGGGAGTCCCAGGTATACCACTCATGTCCGACCAGACCTGAAATAGTGTGGTCACCGATCATCCATTCACCTGACAATACATTATTCCAGGTGGTGGAACGTTTATTGAAATTATAACGGCTGGCATAACCACCGTCTGCCAGTATAGAAATACCATAAGGTGCAGTCTGTCCGCTACCATGTACGGCGGAAGTATATTGCATGGTACGATACCAGTAATCGTCAATATTCAAAGCCGAACGGAATTTCAGGTTGAAAGGCAGAGTAAACTCTGTATTTACCTGGGCAGACAGGATATGCCCCATATTGTTATCGAAACTGTCATCGTTCGGGTTATCCCAATAATCACCCGAGTTATTCAGGATATGGGCACCAAAGAAGTTATTGGTATATTTGCCGTAACTGTACATCCGTTCCCCTGTTTTTTCGGAAACGACCCAACCGGTATTATCTTCATTACGTAACCAGGGTGAAGACAAAGTCGTCGTAAAGTTAGCCGCACGGCTGGCACCACCGGAAAGGTTCTGGCGATGACGCGAATAAGAAAGGCTACCAGCCACTTTCCACCAATCGAACAACTCTGTACTCAGGTTGGTACGGAAAGAATAACGTTTATAATATTGCCGGTTACCATATCCCTGGTCGTCCAGATAACCGCCGGAGAAGAAATAGGCTGTTTTTCCACCATTGGCCTGACCACTTATATCCACACTATAATCCTGGCGCAGTTTACGGGAGAAGATAGCTTTGTAAACATCCCAATCATCTTCATCCCAGACATATTCCAGATTAGGATTCATGTAAGGATTCCCATTGCCGTCATGCAATACATAATTTTCATTGATATGTCTGAACGGAGTGACATAGATCGGATTGTCGTTCGAATCTTTTGTAGCCTTTACCTGTTTGGTCAATGCCTGCGACGAAGCATAATCGCCCGCCTGCTGCATATTCATGCCATCATAGAGGAGAGCGTCATAATACAAGGCATACCAGGTATTTTCCAGCTGCTGGTACGGATCGGCTTTTTTCGGATTCTTGACAGCATTATCCGAAGTACCCCAACCTCCGCGGAAATTAATACGCGGTTTTTCCGATTTACCCCGCTTGGTTGTAATCATTACGACGCCGTTTGCTGCACGCGAACCGTAGAGCGAAGTGGCCGCCGCATCCTTCAACACCGTCATCGATTCAATGTCCGTAGGATTGATCTGATTCAGTTTTCCATCATAAGGCATCCCGTCCACAATATATAACGGATCTGCCTTTCCGGACATGGAAGCAATACCACGAATCTCCACACGGGCATCGGCTCCGGGGTTACCTTGTACGTTCACTACATTCACACCGGCACTCATTCCCTGCAATGCTTCCGCAAAGCCGGAACCCATAATCTTTTCGAGCTTTTCGGCTTTTACAACGGAGGCCGATCCGGTGAAGGTTGACTTTTTTGCCGTTCCATAGGCTACGACAACGACTTCATCCAAGTCTTGTGTCGCATCACTTAATTTTACATTTAAAATAGATTGCCCGTTCCAGGTGATCTCCTGTGTGGCTAAACCGACGAAGGAGATCACAATAGTCGCTCCCCGCCGAACATTATCCAGAGTAAACTTTCCATCGATATCGGTTATCGTACCGATAGTGGTTCCTTTCACTACAACAGAAGCTCCGGCGACAGGTCCCATCTGGTCTTCTACCAGGCCGGTTACCTTATTACCCTGTTGTACTACCATCGTTTCCGGACCTGTAGGATTGGCAGCAATCGTACCTGCCGCACCCAACAATACAGAAATCATCAGTGATCTAATTAGTTTTGAGTTGGTCCACATAGCTAAACTCAAGTCTTTAATTAAATAAAATTAATCACAATAGCGTTCATTTCATTAGAGGTTACACTTTTCTCCGACAAAAGTGACAGGTATACATTTCAACAAAATAAAGTTCAATAAAACGAAGATACACTGATATTTGCACACAACATTTTCTACACACCCTCTCTACAAATTATAGCATCTCCATCAGCAAATATAACTTATCATTATTTAATACTTGCATAATTATGTATATTTATTATTCAAATAAATATATTTTAACTCACTCTGAATTGCTATGCATATACAAAACCGGTACTCAAACAATGACATACATATTGAGAAGAAAAATCAATAACGACCATAAGCCCAAACATTTTTAACTATTTACACATCACAAAAAAAGAGGAACACATCACAAAAACGTGTCCCTCCTACTACTATTTATAGAAATGACTTGTTATTGTCCGCTGAACGGATTCTGATCAGCATTACTGATCACTTCGTTGTTAGCCAACTCCAACTGCGGGATCTGACAGATAAAACGATAATCGTTAGACGGCAGATAACCGTAAGGCTGTGCGTCCGACGCATTGAAATTATCCAGATACATCATACCCCACGAATAATGACCGGCAGGATTCGTACTGCTTGAACCATAACGATACAACGGTTTTTGCAGACGAAGCAGATCATACATACCGGTTACACCTTCGCCCAGGAGTTCTTTACGACGTTCCACATAGATAGCTTCCAGTAAATCATCCTTAACCGTTGTCGTCGTCAGGTTTGCCACATTTCTTGCACTTTGTAATGTCGTAAGATAAGACAATGCAGTTTCTGTATTACCCTGGTTAGCTTCTGCTTCAGCCATGATAAGCAACATTTCCGAACCACGCATCAAAGGAAGCTCCGGATAAGTATTACCTTGTTTGGCTCCGTTGGCATCACCATAATATTTGAATTTATTATAGGCCCATTTTCTTCTTGTTTCGCTATCGCCGTTGTTTGTACGATGCCAGAACATAACGTTTTTAACATCTGCATCTGTAACACCGGTTGTCTTATCACATCTGCGACCGCGATAATCACCATCGTCAAACAATTCTACATATTTTCCATCTACCAGCAAGTTGATAAAGCAGTAAATAGGACCGTCCGTCATACCTTCCCCGTAACTAGGGTCCTGGTTATACCAGTAATTGAACTCCGTATTGGAACTGATATTTGTCAGGTTCGTGTATTTTACTCCCCAAATAACTTCTTTACAACCATCGGTCAGGAAATTATCAAAACCGCTGTACCATTCGTTTTCAGTCATCAATGTATTGTATTTGTCATAAACGGATTTCGCCTCCGACAAAGCATTCGACCAATCTCCCATTACCTGATAAACACGCGCCAACTGACCGGAAACCACATCCGCATTCAGCCTCCACATATCAGTTCTGTCATAACCGGCCAGCAACGTTTTGGCTTCCTTCAAATCTTTCAGTATCTGGTCATAGCATTGCTGAACGGTAGAGAAACCCATCGATTCCGGATCGGAAGACGATGTCCGCAGAATAACACCTCGCTTGTCCTTAGCAATTGCATAAGTCTGCTGATAATTCATGATCAGGTTAAAATAACAGATACCGCGGATTGCCAGACACTGCCCTTTCAAATCGTTCTTTTCGGAATCTTCTCCGGTTGCATCCGGCAGGGCATCCAGAATGATATTCGCCTGGTTGATCGCCTTATACATATTCACCCAGATTCTTTTGGAATAATCGCCGGTAGATTGCGTACGTTCCGGTGCAGCCCGGTAACACATTTCCGGAGAACCGCCATAGTTGGTCGTACTCATAATATCGGCACCGGTCAGGTCGTAATACATGCAATAACCAGGTAAACCGGCATAACAAGCATCATTCTGACTTCCTGATCCATTATCACCCATCAGAATATATTTGTAAACAGAGTTAAGCACCATGTTTAACTGGTTCGTGCTTGAAAGAATCGTTTCTTCCGAAATCGCTGTAGATGAATTTGTAGTCAATTCGTCCGTACAGTTACTCAAGGAAAGAGTAAGTACAGCCAATGACATTATCTTTACGGTTTTATATAAACTTTTCATAAGAACATACGGTTTTTAAAATGAAACTTGAATACCACACATATATACTCTTCTTGAACCCTGGATACCGTTGTCAGTATCAGCATTACCATTATAGTTATTACCCATCACACCTGTTTCCGGTTCTGAATGGCGCTTGGCAGCAGGACCAAAAGTCAACAAGTTGTCACCCGACAAATATACGCGGGCATTGGATACACCGATTTTCTTTGTCAGATTCTTAGGCAATGTATATCCGAATGTAAGGTTTCTCAAACGCAGATAATCATTGTCAAACAGATAGAAATCAGAGTTCTTACGTGTATTGGAATAATCTACAGCCGACCAGCGCGGGAATTTGGCATTATCGCCCGATTGCATCCAAACGTCACCATCCACCAAATCCTGGATAATACCGACACCGTCACGAACTGTTGTACGTTCCTGATAAACATAGTCCCACATCTTAGCACCAAAAGAAGCATACCACATGAAAGACAAATCAAAATCGCGGTACTTAAAGTTATTGGTGATCGAGCCGAATGCTTTAGGAATGGAAGAACCGCAATATTGATAATCGTCAGTTGTTACATCCGAATAGTTTTCTGTTTTCTTCCAGCCACCGTTGCCATCCTGTACCCAATATTGCATATTTCCGTTATCAGGATTTACACCGGCATTCTTAACCATAAAGAATTCAAACAAAGAATACCCTTCTTCCAGCTTATAACTCGAACCACGGTTGGAGTAAATATAAGAACCACCCGGCAGATAAGTTACTTCATTCTTTAATGTAGAGAAGTTAAAGTCGATATTCCACTGGAAGTTGTTAGTCCTGATGGCAGTAGCATTCAATGTCAATTCCACACCACTGTTACGAACATTACCCAGGTTGGTATTTACACCGGAAGCATCTCCCGTCTGTGAAGATAAAGGAAGACTCTTATAGTACAACAAGTCTTTTGAACTGCGTGAATAGTATTCAATCGTACCACTGATTCTGCTCAGGAAACTGAAATCCACAGCGATATTATATTGTTCATTACGTTCCCATTTCAACTTCGGTGTCGGGATGGTTGTCGGCTTATAGCCTGCCATTCCATAAATATCGTCAGAGTCATAGTATCCCTGATATGCGTACAAAATTTCATCACCCGGTGTACCGTTTTCGTTACGCGGATACAACTTATCATTACCGGATGTACCGAAACTACCGCGTAATGCCAGGTTATCGATCCATTTAATATCTTCCATGAAAGCCTCTTTCGAGAATCTCCAGGATGCACCTACCGAGAAGAAGTTACCCCAACGGCTGTCTTTACTGAAGCGGGAAGAACCGTCGCGACGGAAAGAAGCGGATACATAATATTTATTCAGGAAATTATAATCGGCTTTTCCGAAGAATGAAAGCAGGGCATAACGGTTTCTGTAAGAATCTACAGCCCAGTTTTTGGTAGTAGAAGTCAATTCATACTGGCCTAACTGCATGATACCTTCGCCATAACCGTAATTATACTGCTGGTTATAAGAATACAACTCGTGGCCCAACAGGATATTCAAACTATGGTCACCGAAAGTTTTATCCCAACTCAGCAGGTTATTCCATGTTACCGAAGTCGTTTTATAATTTGCGCGTGAAGCCCAACCGCCATTCGTCATAACAGTCACACCAAACGGTTCCAGCTGGCCTTGTCCATGAACGGCCGAACCATACTGATATTCATTTTTGGTGATATCATCCAGGTTCACACTTGTTTTGAACTTAATATCAAAAGGTAATTTGAAATCTGCAAAATAGTGAGCAGTCAACATGCCTCCTTCATTATTGTTGAAATCTTCATCATTCGGGTTATTCCAATAATCACCGCCATTCTGAAGAACATGTGCTCCGAAGAAGTTGGAACTGTTTACGCCAAAGTCATACATACGCTCACCAGTTTTCTGTGAATAATACCAATCTGTATTATCGGAATTTCTCAACCAGGGAGAGTTCAGGGTATTTGAAAATACCAAGGCACGGTTAGAACCTGATACATTCTGGCGTGAGTAGCTATATGCCAGACTACCGCCCATTTGCAACCATTTTGTCAATTCGGAAGTTACATTCGCACGGAAAGAGTAGCGTTTGTAATACTGATTATTCGCATATCCTTTATCGTTCAAATAAGAAATAGAAGTATAGTAGCTGGTCTTACCGTCATTGGTTGAACCGCTAACATCAATACCATAATCCTGGCGTAGTTTTCGGGAGAAGACGGCACCATACCAATCATAATCGCTTTCGTCCCAAACCATTTCCAGATTCGGATTTGTCCAGCAATTACCATTGCCATCGTGCAATACATAATTGGAAGCATCTCCAGTCCATTTGAACGGAGTGACATAAACAGTTTCTCCTTGTGAATTTACACGCGGATTTACCATATGCGGCAAAAGTGTTGAAGAAGCATAATCACCGGCTGCCTGTTTATCCATACCATTTACATAGTACTGGTCGTTGTAGATTGCACGCCAGGTATTTGTCATCTGTTCATACGGGTCTGCTTTTGTCGGATTCTTTACAGCATTATCCGAAGTACCCCAGGCACCTCTGAAATTGATGGTAGGTTTACCGGCTTTCCCCTTTTTAGTCGTGATAACAACCACACCGTTGGCTGCACGGGAACCATAAAGAGAAGAGGCTGCCGCATCTTTCAATACGGTCATAGATTCAATATCAGAAGGAGAAATAGACGTTAGGCTACCATCATACGGCATACCGTCAACAATGTACAGCGGAGTGGTCTTTCCTGACATGGAGCTGATACCACGAATCTGGATACGGGTTTCACCTCCCGGGTTACCTTCGTTATTGGTGACATTTACCCCAGCACTCATCCCCTGAAGGGCTTCAGCGAAACCCGTACCGGAGATTTTCTCCAACTGCTCGGACTTTACAACAGAAGCTGAACCTGTAAATGAAGATTTCTTTGCCGTACCATAAGCAACAACAACCACTTCGTCCAAATCCTGCGTATCACTAACAAGTTTTACATTCAAAATACTTTGTCCGTCCCAAACAATCTCTTGCGTAGCCAATCCTACGAATGAGACAACAAGTACCGCACCTTTTTGAATTCCATCCAGTGTAAACTTACCGTCCATGTCGGTAATTGTCCCGGTGGAAGTTCCCTTCACTGAAATAGAAGCACCCGCAATAGGGCCCATTTCATCTTCAACTACACCTGTAACTTTGTTTTTCTGCTGTGTAATCATCGCTCCTGCGGAGGTGGGGATTACAGCGGCATTGATAGTCCCGCCTGTACCGAATACAGTAGCCAGGACTAAAGCCTTAACCAGTCTCGAGTTTGTCAACATAAGCTAAATTTAAAAATTAAACAATCATACTTTTTTTATGTTTAATGCTCCCTCACAAAGCACCAACTCTTTCATTACAAGGCTTATACTCCTCACTAGTCATACATAAAATCCGGATTCATACTTTCATTCATTAGTTTAAGCACTTAATAATTCACCATAGTTTTAGTAGAACTAAGCTATTGTTTACCGATTTAAACATTAGAGGGGAGTTTCTGTAGTAATAGGATATGATTGAAATAGCTTGAATAATGAAGTTTCAAGATATATACTCATGTAATACACATCATTATATTGTATTTTCAATTATTGGTATATGCATCATTTGGTTTAGGTTAATATGTTAAAAATTAGATAAGATTACATTTTAACTATATTTTTATACCGAATTTAAATAACATTACTATATTTGAAGCCGAAAACCATATTTGTTCTACTAAGACTATGGTAACTTTACTATTATTTAAATACTCCTAATTCTAAAAACAGATCAGATTCCTTACACAGCTAAATACCCATAAAAACGATACAGGCTCATAAAAAAAACGGCAACCCGAAAAGCCGGATTGCCGTTTCTATATCACAAAATGTTTAACTATTAATGTATCACCATTTATTAGTTGTTTTCAGGACGAAGTTTACGAACAACAGCACCTGCACGCCACATTTCACTTTCGCGAAGAGCTGCCAGTTCTTTTTCCAGACCTTCACGATAGTCAGGCTTGCTGTTTGTGTCGATAGAACGCTGTGCTTCGTTACCGCAGGCAACTTCGCTATACAGTTTCTGGAACACAGGTTTTGTAGCATCGTGGAACGGGCCCATCCAATCCAAAGCACCACGCTGTGCAGTTGTTGAACAGTTAGCATACATCCAGTCCATACCGTTTTCTGCAAACAACGGCATCAATGACTGAGTCAGTTCTTCTACTGTTTCATTGAATGCTTCAGAAGGTTCGTGACCGTTTTCACGCAAAGTTTCGTACTGAGCCAGCAGTAATCCCTGGATAGCACCCATCAAAGTTCCACGTTCGCCAGTCAGGTCAGAATATACTTCTTTCTTGAATGTTGTTTCAAACAAGTAACCAGAACCGACACCGATACCCAGTGCAATCACGCGATCCCATGCTTTGCCTGTTGCATCCTGGAAGATTGCGTAGCTTGAGTTCAGACCACGACCCTGCAAGAACATACGGCGCAGTGAAGTACCTGAACCTTTCGGAGCAACCAGGATTACGTCTACATCAGCTGGAGGAATGATGTTTGTACGTTCTTTGTAAGTGATACCGAATCCGTGAGAGAAATACAAAGCCTTACCCGGAGTCAGATATTTTTTGATGCGCGGCCAAACTTCAATCTGAGCAGCATCTGAAAGCAGATACTGGATGATAGTTGCTTTTTCGCATGCTTCTTCGATATCGAACAGTGTTTCGCCCGGTACCCAACCGTCAGCAACAGCCTTTTCCCAGGTCTTACCACCTTTACGTTGTCCTACAATTACGTTAAAACCGTTGTCGCGCAGGTTCAGGCTCTGGCCGGGACCTTGTACGCCGTAACCTATTACAGCGATTGTTTCGTCTTTCAATACTTCTCTTGCCTTTTCCAACGGAAATTCTTCGCGGGTTACTACGTTTTCGTCAACGCCGCCAAAATTCATTACTGCCATTTTCTTTTTACTATTAAAATGTATATAAAATAATTTGTCTCTACTTTGTTATATCCAGGTAACGGCGGCGCGGCTGATAGCTTTGCCGTCGTGACAAATGGACATGTTGTATTTGTCCGGGGATATCTCCTGGTTATGGAGAGTCAGCTCCATCCCATACTTTCCTTCGGACTGATAAGCTATTTCGAAACGGCTTATCTCTTTTTCGCGGAACAGGCTGATATCGAACAAGTCGAGCAGGTGTTCCATATATTTGATACTGTTCAGGTGGCCGTTTACGTCCAAGTCACTGTACTTCACACGGTAAGGTTCACCGGAGGTGTTGTTTTCCACCGGAGCGATTTTACCCGGTTTTTCAATCGGACAGGGACGGTCGGTGATATAAGCACTCAGGCCCTCCACATCGAGCAAGGTCGGGCGACGGGTTTCCATATCGATAGCCGCCCAGATAGAGCGGGCAAAACCAAAGGTCTTGCCTTCACCGTTCACCAGTTCGAAGCAGCGGCTGGTAAATAACTTACCGACCTCATCCACCCAGGTATATAAAGTTACGGATTCAGACATGGCAGGATAAGAAGTCATCTCGATAGCCAGACGGGAAAGAACCCAGGCGGTATGCCTTTCGGTCATATCGTTATATCCGAATCCACGGTCGGCGGCATGGCAAGAAGCAGCATGCAACAAATATGTGCCGATCATAGGGATTGTGATACGTCCCCGGAAGTCCATCAGATAAGACTCTGTTACGAAATGAAATTCTCCTACTTTGTTCTTCTCCATAATTTATTTTATTTACAAAATGTTTCCTTGTTGTTCTCAGACATGTTTTTCCCGCAACTTCTTTTCCATTGCAGATAACATGTCGCTCAGACGTTCTACCTTACTCTTCGTTATAGCAACGCGTCCGGAACGGATAAATTGCAGGACACCGATCGTTTCACTCAATTCTTTAAACAAAGCCTGTGTCTCATCATAATGACCACTCTTTTCCAACACCACACAATCTTCATTCATTTCAAGGATACGGGCATTGTACTTACGGATCAGATCCTCGACCGTCCCCATCTTGATAAAGAGTTCGGTACTCAGTTTATAAAGGGCGATTTCCTGATAAACCAGGTCTTCATCCGTATTATAATAGGCTTTCAGGATATCCACACGCTTGTCGATCTGTTTTACGACCTTGTCGATCGTATCCTCGTCGGCAAAGGTAGTAATTGTAAACTTATGTATTCCCTTTATAGCAGAGGGAGAAACAGAAAGCGTCTCAATGTTCAGTTGCCGGCGCGTAAAGATAACAGTTATCTGATTCAGAAGACCAACAGTATTTTCCGAAAAGATAATAACGGTATATAATTGTTTTGTATTCATAGTTTCTCCTCCTTACTTATCACCCAAAATCATGTTCGTCACGCTTCCTCCGGCCGGAACCATCGGATATACCATACCACAAGTTTCCACATTGGCAACCAACATATAGGCACCGTCGTGATTCAACATTTCAGCAATCGCCTCATCCAAGTCTTCCCGTTTATCTACCGCACGGGAAGCAATACCAAAAGCCTTGGCTATCGCTACAAAATCCGGATTCTTCATGATGGTATTCGAATACCGTTCGTTGAAGAACAGCTCCTGCCACTGGCGTACCATTCCCAGGAAATTGTTGTTAAGAACGATGATCTTTACATTCAGATTTTCCTGCATGATAGTTCCTAACTCCTGGATAGTCATCTGGATACCACCGTCGCCGGTAAAGAAACAGACCGTACGGTCAGGTGCTCCCAGCTTCGCTCCTATGGCGGCGGGAAGGCCAAAGCCCATCGTCCCCAGACCTCCTGAAGTAACTACGCTGCGTGTTTGTTTATATTTGAAATAGCGAACACCCATCATCTGGTTCTGACCTACATCCGTAACCAGAATTGCATCATTATCGGTTGCTTCGGAAACCTTACGGACTACTTCGCCCATTTTCAGTTGGCCTTCGGTAGGATGGAGTTCTTTTTCTATTACCTTATTATATTCCTCTTTTTCATCCGGTTCGAATTCAGCATTCCATTCCGGACGCTTCCGTTCTTCCAGTAAAGCCGTAATCATCGGAATCGTATGCTTGGCATTTCCCAGCACTTTCACGTCGACCGGCACATTCTTTCCGATCTCCGAATTGTCAATATCCAGGTGGATAATCTTTGCCTGCTTGGCATAAGTCTTCAGATCACCGGTTACGCGGTCATCGAAACGCATACCGATAGCAATCAGCACGTCACATTCGTTTGTCTTGCGGTTCGGTCCGACATTTCCATGCATCCCCAACATACCTTTATTTAATGGGAAGTCCGAAGGTAATGCAGACAAGCCTAATACGGTAGAACCGGCTGGTATATCGTTTTTCAACAAGAATTCTTTCAGTTCTTCTTCAGCTCCTCCCAGGATAACCCCCTGCCCAACCAGACAGAATGGCTTTTTGGCATTATTTATCAATGAAGCAGCCGCCTCGATACGCTCCTCCCTGATATCCGGTTCAGGCTGGTAACTACGAACATAATTCACTTTCTGATACTCATAATCTACCAAACCCACCTGTGCATCTTTCGCCAAATCCAGTACCACAGGTCCCGGACGACCGGTCGATGCAATATAGAAAGCACGGGAAACGGCCCAAGCTATTTCTTCCGGGCGGCGTATCTGGTAAGCCCATTTGGTAATCGGTTGTGTGATACCAATCACATCAACTTCTTGAAAAGCATCTGTTCCAAGCAGTGGAGACGGAACCTGGCCGGCAATCACCACCATCGGCGTACTGTCCATCAATGCATCGGCAATACCTGTGATGGTATTGGTTGCCCCGGGACCCGAAGTAACCACCGTTACTCCCACTTTTCCGGAAACACGGGCATATCCCTGTGCAGCATGTGTTGCACCTTGTTCGTGGCGCACCAGAATATGTTTTAACTGATCTCTGTAATCGTATAAACTATCGTAAATTGGTATCGCCTGCCCACCCGGATAACCGAAGATAGTATCTACTCCTTCAGCGATCAGCGCTTTCAGCAAAGCTTCCGAACCGGTTATCTTTTGTTTGTCCATCTCTAAAATATAGTATTTGGTGTTTATTAATCTTCTACTATTCGTACACCGCCCTTATCGGCCGAAGCAACCATCTTTGCGTATGCTTTCAGTGCTTTCGATACCGTACGTTGGCGGAAAGGAGGTGTAAAGGCTTTTGTTCCGCGGGCTTCTTCCGCTTCACGGCGTTTGGTCAGTTCTTCGTCTGTTACCTTTACATGTATGGTTCTTTCGGGTATATTAATTTCGATAATATCGCCGTCTTTCACTAAGCCAATCGCTCCGCCGGCAGCCGCTTCGGGAGAAATATGTCCGATTGACAAACCTGATGTTCCACCGCTGAAGCGTCCGTCTGTGATTAGCGCACATTCTTTACCCAGGTGTTTACTCTTTATATAAGAGGTAGGATACAACATTTCCTGCATCCCCGGACCACCCTTAGGACCTTCATAGGTGATAACGACGACATCGCCGGAGACGACTTGATCTTTCAGGATACCTTCGCAAGCGGCATCCTGCGAATCGAATACTTTGGCTGGACCGGCAAAACGGAAGATACTTTCGTCTACCCCGGCTGTTTTAACCACACAACCGTCCTGTGCGATATTTCCATACAGAACTGCCAGACCACCGTCTTTCACATAAGCATGTTCCACATCGCGGATACATCCGGTTGCACGGTCGGTATCCAGTTCTTTATAATAACTTTCCTGCGATCCGAGCACTAGGTTGAAACGGTGGGCCGGAGCACTTTTATAAATATTGATTGCTTCTTCCGTTACATTTACAGAGGTAATGCAGTATTGGTCGATAGCCTCATTCAAAGTCAGACCATCCGCACGTTTCACGGAACCGTCCACCAGACCGGCTTTTACCAGCTCATTCATGATACCGATGATACCTCCGGCACGGTTCACATCTTCCACATGATAAGAACAACTCGGAGCCACTTTGCAGATAACCGGTGTTTTGCGTGAAAGCATATCAATATCTTTCATTGTAAAATCGACTTCCGCTTCATGAGCCACGGCCAACAGGTGAAGGACTGTATTCGTCGATCCCCCCATGGCAATATCCAGCGACATAGCATTCAGGAAAGCCTGCCGGGTGGCAATACTGCGAGGCAATACGGAATCATCGCCGTCACGATAATATTTAAAGGCATTATCAACAATCATCTTCGCCGCTTTTTTGAACAGGCGGGTACGGTTGGCATGTGTTGCAACAACTGTTCCGTTGCCGGGAAGAGCCAATCCAATCGCTTCGTTCAGACAGTTCATAGAGTTAGCCGTGAACATGCCAGAACAGCAACCGCAGGTCGGGCAAGCGGAACGTTCCACCTTTTCTACTTGTTCATCGCTGATAGAATCGTCAGCCGCTTCAATCATGGCGTCGATCAAATCGAGTGCACGTCCGTCCAGATTACCGGCTTCCATCGGACCGCCGGATACAAAGATTGTCGGAATATTCAGACGCATGCTGGCCATCAGCATACCCGGAGTAATCTTGTCGCAGTTACTGATACAAACCATTGCATCAGCCTTATGCGCATTCACCATATATTCCACACTGTCAGCAATGATGTCGCGGGAAGGCAGAGAATAAAGCATTCCGTCGTGTCCCATAGCAATACCGTCATCAATAGCGATCGTATTAAATTCTGCGGCAAAGCAACCGAGCTTTTCGATTTCCGCTTTTACCTGCTGTCCGATCTCGTGTAGATGCACATGGCCCGGTACAAACTGGGTAAATGAATTCACAATGGCAATGATCGGTTTACCGAATTGTTCTTCTTTCATGCCGTTGGCACGCCATAATGCACGGGCACCGGCCATACGTCTGCCTTCTGTGCTATAGGAGCTTCTTAACGGATTCTTCATCATATCTGTTTTTATCTTTTAGTCAATAAAAAAGCCCTTCTCTATATGGAGAAAGGCTTAAGAAATATCTTTTACGACTTCACAACTTCTTACACACCTTTCTCCTTACCTACTAATGACTAGAAGGACCACCACGAGAATAATATGTAATACATTGTTCATCATCTTTTCTTATCGTCTTTATTTTGTTTGACGCTGCAAATGTAGAATAATAATTTGTACGAGCAAAGGATTTAAAAGAAAAATCTTACTTTTTCTTTCATTTATCAAGAAAATAGGGCGGTTCATCTTGCATTTTAACAGATAACCAGCCCTCAATCAATTGAATTCTTATTTCTGAGCCTCCATTCGCTTCATATTCGATAATTTCCGGTCATTCTCCTTTACTGATACGATTGTTCAGTTCTTTCAACAAAGCATACGATTTCGGAGAAATCGTTCCATCCTGATAAATCCGGACATTAATCATCGGAAGATTTTTTCGTTTGTTAGATTCTTTCACTACCTGCGTCAATTCGTCAATGGAAAGAACAGGATCACCGATAATGGAATCTTTATAAATGTGCGTCCAGTCACCCGGCTCCAATGTTCCGGAGAAAGTTGCCTGTAAGCCATCCTGAGGGCCACCGTGAAACAATCCGTCCCCATCCAACGGAAGAGAAGGATCGTTAACACCGGCACTGGCCAAAGACAAACCCAGTTCGCCAGCATAATAATCCTGAAAGTCCGTCAGTTTCGGCAATATCCAGGAATTAAAACAAATCGCCAACTCCTTATTTCCACTTTTGGCGGCTTTAGCAATCTTTTCAAACGAAGCGCCGTTAGGATAATAACCGATACCGTCATCCATCCACAAACCGGCCAGACGATTTCCATACCGCTGGCTAATCTCTCCCACTATCTTTTCCACATTTGTAAACAAATCTCCTGCATTATCACGTGTATAATGCTGCTTGTCCCACCATTCTTTATCTCCATGACCGACATGGTAATACAGAATCAGACGAATGCCGTATTTACCCAACGCATCAGATAAATCAGCCACTAAATCTCTCTTTGTGGTACGCCCCGGCAAAATAGAATCGATTGCCTGTATCGGAGCCGGGAAATAATATTCCGCCCACGACGTTGTAAAAAATATCAACTTCCCGCCACATTCGTAAACGGTTCGTGCAAAGCGGTCCACATCAAAGTTATTGACCGCATCCTCATAGGCTAACGGCTCTCCTGACTGAGGCATACTCTTTGAATTCCAGTGGAAGAAAAAGCCATAAGGCAAATCCGCCATCCAGGATGTATTACTGCGAAGTGATGTAGCTTCCGCCCGCAACCGCTCATAAGTCTCCGGCCGGGTGACTTCCAACGAGTACAGATACACATTAAAATCATCCTGCTTACCGGGTTTGCCAATCTTTAAAGATAAAACGGAAGTCCCCTTATTAAAATGTAAAGGACGGGGGAACCGGCAACGCTGCCATCCGGTTGTATTTATCCGGCAAATAACACTGTCCGTTCCATTGGATAATACCAACTCCGTTTCTTCCCCATCTCCCATCCGGTTGACAGAAACGATCATTTCAGCCATGTAGTCTTCACCGTCCGTATTGACTTTCCAGGATATTGACTGCTCGGGAGTTTTCCAGTTCTCCGCCCAGAATGCTTTATAAGGTTCTTCCGGATAAAGTTGTTTCACACCATTATTCAGTTCTCCACGAAAAGGAATCAACCGGTTTATGTTCGCCGAATCCAGGTTTAATGCCGTCGGATCAACCGGATTACTGCAAGCAGCCAGGCACATAACAAACAAAGACAAAAAATAAATAAATTGCTTTTTCATTCGTATTTTACGGATATAGGAAGGGCCAATCCAATAATAACTCAGACCGGCCCTTCATGTATTCTACATTAATTATCTGTAATCCGGATTCTGAGGTATGTTATTATTCAGAATTTCGGTATCAGGAATCAACCAAGTATTGTTGTAAGCACCGATAGGGACATTCAATCTGCTGCCACGCGCTTTCTGTACCTTATCGAATGTCTGGGTACGTTTCAAATCGTACCAGGCAAAACCCTCTTCATACAATTCATGCTGACGTTCCAGCAGAACGGCTTCACGGAACTGGTCCTGAGAAAGTCCGCTCAAGTCAGGCACGTTTGTCGGGTCGTTCTGGTCGACACGGGCACGTTTACGGATAGCATTGATATATTGATAAGCACCGGCCGGTCCGTTTATCTCATTTTCAGCTTCGGCGGCAATCAGATACATTTCAGCCAAACGAATCAATTGAGTCTGCCAGGTCAAAATATTGGTATTAGATGCTGGCAACTCCTGTTCCAGATACTCTTCATTGATATACTTATTATAATATGTACGCGCGATGACTTTATTTCCTTTCGCATTTACATATTCAGGTTTAATTCCCCATTCTTTACGCATATCACCTTTATCGAAGCTGGCAATAAAAGCATCTGTCGGAAGATACAAGGCTGTCTGGCTGCCAATCGGTGAAGATTCATTATGCATACCGCTATAACTATCGGGAGCGGAGAACAACTGAGCCCAGATAGTTTCAGCCGTATAACGTTCCGTCTTAAATACTTTATCGAAGGTAGGCATCAAAGAATACTGACCGCTGTTGATTACTTCAAGCGCTTTCTCTTTGGCTTTCGCATAATTTTCTTTCTGATTCATCGGGAAACCGGCAGAAGTCAGATAGATACGTGCCATAATCGCTTTTACGACCCATTTATTTACACGTCCCATATCCTGCGCTTCTTCCGGAAGTTTTTGTTCCGCATCCAGAATATCGTCAAAAATAAACTGATAGATATCAGCCTGCGGCGTACGGTCTATTGCCACGTCGGCATCACTGGTCACGACTTTATCCCGCAAAGGGACATCTCCAAAGAACTGGACCAATGTAAAATAAGACCAGGCACGCAAACATTTCGCCTCACCGATAATACGATTCTTGGTTTCGGCAGTAAAATCCTTATCTTCTATCGACTCCAATATCATATTCGCATTCTTTATCGTACTGTATGGGCCGGACCAGGCATTTCTAAAGGCATAAAAACCATATCCCGGATTATTTGCCCAGATATCCCCGACCTGTTCAGCCGATTCAGGCTTATCATTATAGTCGGCAAAAACTTCCGTCAGATTCAGATTTTGTCCCTGAGGATATAACCCTTTCAAAGCTCCGTCAAAATCTTCCACCGTTTGATAGAAGGAAGAGGGAGAAATAAATGTTTTCGGGTCTTCTTCCAGCCAATCGGAGCAAGAAGCAGACAGAATAACCGGTACAGCCAGCAATATATTTTTAATCAGTGTTTTCATTCTTTTCATACGTATTAAATTTTAACCTGTAAACCCAAAGTAAATGATTTCGCAGACGGGTAAACCCCTCTGTCCCATCCGTTCACGGCAGAAGACGTCCAGGATGCTTCCGGGTCATAATGAGAATAGCTTGTAATCGTAATCAGATTCTGTCCGCTCAGATAAACCGAGATATTAGGTTTACGGGAACCTGCGAACCATTGAGACGGCAACGTATAAGCCAGTTTGATATCTTTGAATCGCAGATACGAACCGTTTTCCACCCAAACCGAACTCGGGTCACCGAAGGCCAGATAATCCTTGGTCGCAACAGAAGCACGTGCATATTTGGCATTCGGATTTTCAGGAGTCCAATGGTTTTCCCAAACATCTTTGCGGATATTCCATGTGCCACCGATATTAGTGATACTTTTATTAAATTCATTAACGATATCACCACCAACACTACCTATTAACAGGAATGATAACTCGAAGTTATTCCAATTGATAATATTCGTCAGACCGAAAGTAAACTTAGGCTGCGTATTTGCAATAATCGTTTTATCACCTGTTGTAATACCAGCTTTCCCGTCCGTGTCTTTATACCGGTAATCACCTGCTTTCTTGGTTGCTTCGCCATTCAAACGAGCTTCTTCATCCGTCTGATAAATACCTTCTATTTCGTAGCCATACAATTGGAACGGAGCTTTACCGACAAACAGAGGGAACCAGTTTCCGCCACCGATAGGAGCATCTATCCGCTGAATCTTATTTCCATACACATCCGAACCCAAATCTTTCACGATTGATCTATTGGATGTAATATTCAAATTAGTCGTCCAGTTCACTTTTCCTTTCATATTGATTGTATTGATAGATATTTCAAAACCTTTATTATCAATACGTCCTAAGTTTCTCAGCATAGAAGAATATCCGGAAGACGGGGGAAGAGTCGCATTATACAGCAAGTCACGCGTTTGTTTCCAATAATAGTCAAAACCGATATTCAGGCGGTTGGAAAAGAATCCGAAGTCGACACCTATATCCGTTTGTGTAGTTGTTTCCCATTTCAAGTCGTCGTTTGCCATGGAGGACAAACCGAAACCAATATCTTTTCCATCACCGAAAATAGGACCGGAAGTTCCCAGACGGGCGAAAGTCTGATACGGGCTAATAGATTGATTACCGGTCTGTCCGATACTGGCACGCAGTTTCAGATTGCTCAGCCAATCAATATCTTTCATAAAATTCTCTTCCGACAGACGCCAGGCCAATGCAGCGGAAGGGAAGAAGGCGAATTTATGGTTCTTACTGAATTTAGACGAACCGTCATATCGTGCGGTGACAGTCAACAGATATCTTTCCATCAGGTTATAATTGGCACGTCCCAGGAAAGAAGCCATCCGGTAATCGCTGTAACCGGAAGACGGAGTTCCGGGTGTAGAGGCTACTCCCAAATTATTCGTTTCATAGACATCGCGCAGAAAACCTGTACCTGAGCCGCCCAAATCATTATACTGATAGGTCTGGAAAGTAACACCACCCATCAGGTTCAATGCATGATTCTTATTGAACCGCTTGTCGTAGGTCAAAATATTTTCATTAATAATAGTATAATAATTAGATTTTGACTTAGACGCATCACCATCCAATTTACCTCCGGCAGACAAACCAATCGGAATGTACCGGTCGGAACTACCCGCATTGACCTCAGCACCGGCATTCACCCGGAAAGTCAATCCATCGATAATCTCATAGATAAGCGACATATTCGCCAGTAAGCGGGAATTAACGGTTTTATTCTTATACAGTTCAGCCATACCGACAGGGTTTGTTCCTCCCCAGGGAGTTCCCGAGAAATTGGTGTACTTGCCATCGGCATCTCTTATTTCCTGTATCGGAGCCATGACCATTGCCGTATAAGCAATCGCTCCCCAGCCATCCGCATTACTGTTCGCTGTATTCTGAGTTCCGTATGAATAAGCGATACTGGCATTCAACGACAAATTTCTCGCCAGCTTCTGGTCGCCATTGATACGCAATGCAAAACGGTTATAATCAGAACCTTTGATAATACCTTCCTGGTTCATATAGTTCAGAGAGGAGTACAACTTCGTTTTATCCGTACCGCCCGAAACAGATACCTGATGACTATGCGTCAAGGCAGTCTGATAAGCCAGATCCTGCCAGTCATTGTTCGGCAGCAGAGCTGCTTGCTCCGGTGTGATGGCAATACCGTTCCCGTCATTCTGGGAAACTTCATTTACCATGGCGATATAATCATCTTTTCCCAGTAAGTCCAGTTTCTTTCTTAAAGAAGAAACACCGACATATCCATTATATTCAAGGACCGTATCGCCGGTACGTCCTCTTTTCGTCGTAATCATAACGACACCGTTTGCACCACGTGAACCGTAGATAGCCGTAGAAGATGCATCTTTCAATACTTCCATCGACAGAATGTCTTCCGGATTAATATCCGAATTCATCTTTTCTACCGGCATACCGTCAATGACATAAAGCGGTTCGTTACCACCTGCCAGGGAGTTACTTCCACGGACACGAATCATCATTGATTCACCTGGCTGACCGGTTCTGGCATTAACCTGCACACCGGCTATTTGTCCCTGCAACGCACGGTCGGCACTGGTTATACCCACCTGGCTCACGTCCTTCATCTGCACGGAACCGACAGCTCCCGTCAGGTCGCTCTTCTTTACCGTACCATAACCGATAACCACAACCTCATCCAAGGCTTCGGAATCCTCGCGAAGTGAAACATTTACGACATCTCCGCTTCCAACCTTTACTTCCTGGGTGTTGTAACCGATATAAGATATCTGCAACACACCACCTTCCGGGACTTCCAGACTATACCGTCCGTTCATATCCGTAACTGTCCCGTTCGTTGTTCCCTTTACGACTACATTCGCACCAATAACGGGTTCACCGGTTTCATCCTTCACAACTCCTGATATCTTTTTCGTTGAAGAAACAGTACGGGCTTGCTTGTTGATAATAATATGTCCGTTACTGAACGTTATCGAACAACCGGAACCTTCCAGCAACTGTTCCATAACCTCTTTCACATTACTGTTCTTCGGTAACTTTGTCAGGACGCGGGAATCGTTCACTTCCTGCGTGTTATAATCGACAAACAGTTTGGTCTGTTGCTCGATTTGTTTGAAGGCTGTCTTCAGTGTTACATTGCTTCCGGTCAGGCGCACTTGTTGATGTTGCGCATAAGAAAACAAATTGATGGAAGATAAAGCTGTAATAAACAACAGCCTGGATACACTTTTTCCGTTATTTATACGTATTAGATTAGTTAATTTCATATATTTGTACATTTGAAAATTGAATATTAATAAAACCATGACGATTTACTCGTCAATCCAATGATGTTCAAGATTCGATTTCGAATTCCGGAAAGAGGGATTTTCGTACTTTCTGTCTTTCCGGTTTTCTTTTGTTCATATTTGTTTACTCCTATATTTTAGTTTATAAATACCACCTTTCCTTTTATTTTATAATGTATACCAATCAGTTGTTGCAGAATGTTCAGCACATCTTCCAGCTTTTCATCCGGCGAGAATTTGACATTATAATATTCTCCCGCAAACTTTTGGGAATTATAATGAATCGTCACATTGAACTTACGTTCCAAAGAGGCCATCAGACGGCTGAAAGATGTATTTTCAAATATCAGATAGCCGTTTCTTTCCATATTATATAAGGAAGCGTCGATAGAATGGACCATCACGGTATGTTCCGAATGCGAATAAACCAACTGTTGGTCAGGCTTTAGCACAGTCGGCTGAATGTCTTCATTCCTGACGGATACCAGCACACTACCTTCCTCCAATGTTGCCATGGAACAGGAGTCGCCCGGATAAGCCTCCACGGTAAAGACAGTACCCAACGCCTGGACATCAAGGTAAGTCGTCTTCACAATAAAGGGTTGCTCCGGATTCTTACGGACAGAGAAGGATGCTTGCCCGGTCAGGTAAACCGTTCGTGTATCGGTAAAATCTTTCGGATAAACCAACAGCGTACCGGCATCCACCCACACCTTCGAACCGTCAGGCAATACCACCTGCTCACTTTCTCCGTAAGGGACGAATACCTGTGCCATTTCCACATGACGGACCGGTTTAAAACGGTCGGTTGCCCAATAGGTCGTTCCGGCAGTCATCATCATCAAGACAATAACGGCCGCATATTTCAACCACTGGCGATAGAATGGCACCGAACGTTCACGAACGGGGACCACGGAAAGATGCCTTTGCAAAGCCTTCCAATCACTATGGGTAGAATCCGTCACCTCCGGCTGAGATTTCTTCCACAAATCCTGCAACATTTCTTCTTTCTCAGCTTTTGCATCGTCCGCCCTCAACCAACGCCCAAACAAGATACGTCCATATCGGGAAAAGTGCTTTCCGAAGTAGAGCTGCATGAGTTGTTTTATCTTGTTGTTCTCTTCCATAAAATATCCGTCTTTATATGGATGTAGGTTTATGACAACAATACACACAATCAAAAATCAACTTTTTTTGAAAATAGTTTGATTCCGGTACTAACGAATGCGATTATTGAAAGAGTTTCATCCTAATGAAACAGTTGTTTCTCCTAAGTGAAACATTTGTTTCATTAGGATGAAACTCTTTGGAAGTCGTCAGTTTTCAGTCCAAATAAGTAAGAAAAAAAAGATAAAGTACCTTGCGAAGAATGGCAAGGGCTGCCGTCAGATGGTTTTCTACAGTTCGTTTACTGATATTCAGACGCGTTGCGATTTCGTCGTTAGACAAACCTTGCTCACGGCTCATCTGGTAAATCAGTTTCCGCTGGGGAGACATTCGTTCGACAGTGCGGCTGATAATGCTTTGCAGTTCACGTGCAAACATCGCTTCCTCTTCCGATTGGGAGATGGAGGCTTCCAGTAAAAACTCATTGGTATACTTTTCTGAAACGGCAAGACGGTCGAAATAATCATAAACGGTAAAGCGCGCCATCTGAAAGAGATAGGAGGAAAAAGAACGGACGTCTCTCAGTTTTTCCCGGTCTTTCCATATGGAAAGAAACAAATCCTGGGATATATCACGACTGATTTCCTTGTCGTGCGTCAGGCCGACAAGGAAATATACCAACCTAGGTTGGTAGTCGAAAAAAAGCTGTTCAAAAGCTTTTATGTTTCCTCTTGCGATCTCCCTCAAGATATGTTGCTCCTCTGGTAATTCCATAACTAGTGCGAAGTAACAAAAAATATCAGAAATAAAATTATTTACTTTGATAAATTCATAGAAAACACGGGAACATAAACTACCTTTGTCTTATCTCGTAAGCATAAATAAAAAACAGGAGTAATTATTATGGAAGTTGCAAAAAGAATCCCTTACGGCATTTCCAATTTTGTGGAAGTGGTAGAGCAGAACCAGTATTATGTGGATAAGACGATGTATTTGCCTATGCTGGAAGAGCAACCCAGTAATTTGTTTTTCATCCGGCCCCGGCGTTTTGGCAAGAGCATCTTTCTGAGTATGCTCCGGGCCTATTATGATATTGCTCAAAAAGAGAAGTTTCAAAAACGTTTCGGCAATTTGTGGATAGGAGAGCATCCCACCCCTTTACAAGGAACATTTCAAGTACTTTATTTGGATTTCTCACGTGCCAGTGGCGGCAGTGGTTCACTATCAGAGAACTTTGACCGGTATTGCAGTATGGTGATGGATATGTTCGGCATGTCTTACGAGTCTTATTATTATCCGGGGTTTGCCAATGAAATGAAAGCATTGCCCGATTTTGTCAGCAAACTGAACTATTTGAATCTTCATGCACCCGAAACCGGGGCGCATCTCTATCTTATTATCGACGAATATGATAACTTCACCAATATAATACTCAATGAGCAAGGTAATGACGTTTACCATGCTCTCACACATGCCAGCGGGTTCTATCGCGAGATTTTCAAGAAATTTAAAGGAATGTTCGAACGTATCTTCATGACCGGCGTCAGTCCTGTTACGTTAGACGATCTTACCAGCGGCTTTAATATCGGCTGGAACATCAGCACCGAACATCAATTCAATATGATGCTAGGATTCAGTGAAGTAGACGTACGCTCTATGCTCCAGTATTATAAAGATGCAGGACAACTGTCGGATGATGCAGATATAGAGGCAATGATTACGGAGATGAAACCGTGGTATGACAATTATTGTTTTGCAAAAGAAAGCCTGAAAAGTGACCCGAAGATGTTCAATTGCGACATGGTACTCTACTATCTCCGCAATTACATAACCTTGAAAAAATCTCCCGAACAGATGATAGACCCCAATACCCGTACGGATTATAACAAAATGAAGAAACTCATCCAGCTGGACCGTCTGGACGGTGACCGCAAAGGGGTACTGCGTAAAATCACTGATGAAGGACAAATCGTTACTAATCTGGCAATCACTTTTCCTGCAACAGAGATTGCCAATCCGGAAATCTTCCCCAGTCTGCTTTTTTATTATGGTATGCTGACTATTACCGATACCCGCGGGGGGCGTGTGGTATTAAGTATCCCCAACAACAATGTGCGCAAGCAATATTACGAATTCCTGTTAGAGGAATACCAAAATAAACGATATATCAATTTGAACCAGTTGACAGATTTGTTCGATGATATGGCCTACGACGGCCATTGGCGCGAATCTCTGGAATTTATAGCCCATGCCTACAAAGAAAACTCGTCGGTTCGCAGTGCTATTGAAGGCGAACGCAATATCCAGGGATTTTTCACGGCTTATCTCAGTGTAAATGCCTACTATCTGACAGCCCCGGAGATGGAGTTGAACCATGGTTATTGCGACCTGTTCCTGATGCCCGATTTGTTGCGCTATGAAGTGAAACACAGTTATATACTTGAATTGAAATATCTTTCAGCAAAAGATTCCGGGGAAAAAGCTAAAGTTCAGTGGGAAGAAGCTGTTGAACAGATAAAACAATATGCCGCTGCACCAAAGGTACGTCAGTTGATACAGGACACAAAATTACATTGTATCATAATGCAGTTCCGTGGTTGTGAGTTGGAACGCATGGAGGAAGTCTTATAATCCGATCGTGTTCTTTTGTCATTCTGCTTCACCTATCAATTTTTCTGTTTATCTTTGACCCCGATCAATAGACTAAAACAAAGATAACTGACTGAACTAAGATAAAAATGAAGCAATACAACTTTGACGAAGTAATTGAACGCCGCGGTACCAATTGCGTGAAATATGATGCAATAAAAGAGCGGTACGGCAACGAGAACCTTATTCCTCTCTGGGTTGCCGATATGGATTTCCGGACTCCGGACTTTATTGTCAATGCAATAAAGAAACGCTGCGAACACGAAATATTCGGTTATACTTTCGGATCAGACTCGTATTATAATAGTATTATAGAATGGGTACATTATAAACAGAACTGGAAGATCAAACGGGAATGGCTCAGCTATATTCCGGGAATTGTCAAAGGTATCGGCTTTGTCATCCAGAGCTTTACCAAACCGGGCGATAAAGTAATCATCCAGCCACCTGTATACCATCCGTTCCGAATTGTTCCGGAAAGCATGAAACGGGAAGTGGTCAACAACCCGCTCAAACTGGTGAACGGCGCCTATGAGATGGATTTCGAACAGCTGGAATCCGTAATAGACGAGCAGTGCAAAGTGTTGATCCTTTGCAATCCCCACAACCCGGGCGGCATCGTATGGAAAAAAGATACACTGGTCAAGCTGGCGGATATCTGTGCAAAACACAATATACTGGTTATTTCAGACGAGATACATGCGGAAATGGCTTATCCGCAGTTTACTCATCATCCGTTTGCCACCGTATCAGAAGCTGCCGCCAATTGCAGTATTACTTTCATGGCTCCGAGCAAGACATTCAATATCGCAGGCATCGTAACCTCCTACTCCATTGTTCCCAATGAAAAGATACGGAAAGAATTTTATGAATTCCTGGAAGCCGGCGAGTTGGGCGACGGGACGATCTTTGCTTATACGGCAACCGAAGCGGCCTATACATATGGTGCCGAATGGTTACAGCAAATGCGGATGTATGTAATGGAAAATGTCCGTTTCGTAGATGAATTCTTCAAGACGAAGCTTCCGAAGATCAAAGTCTATCCGCCACAGGCATCCTTCCTGGTCTGGCTGGATTGCCGCGACCTCAAACTAAGCCAGGAAGAACTGGTTCATTTATTCCAGGATAAAGCCGGTCTGCTGTTGAACGACGGAAGCATGTTCGGACCCGGCGGAGAAGGATATATGCGCCTCAACGTAGGTTGTCCGCGCTCCGTATTGGATACCGCCCTGAATGCTCTGAAGAAAGCGATCGACAAGAAATAAGTATTCAAAAATATGTCGAAAGCCGGTTCTTTCCTGCAACTGCTTTCGACATATTTTTTATCATTTTACCCCTGCCACTTTCACCGGTTCTTCTTTTATATTCAATTTATGTCCCAGATAATCATAGCGGATAATCATGTCTGATATTTCCCAGGCTTCTTTGGCCTGACGGATATTCTCATCGGGAACACTGGCCGTATCTCCGATAAGATTAAACTGGGGGTCGACATCAAAATCTGGTTTCTGCGGATTAAAGATACTTTCTCCCAATCCTTTCCACCAGTAATCATTCAACCCAAGCAGGTCCAGCAAAGTCGGATAAACATCCACCTGTCCCATGACTTTGCCATAATACATATTAAATGGCGCATTCAGAATGATTAGCGGAACAAACGATTTATCAGCTACAATATCCTTTCCTACCGGATCGTTGCACAGTTCTTTCCTGACTGTTCCCAATGCTTCATGGTCTCCCATGATCACGACTAAAGTATTATCGAAACGCTTGTCCGCTTTGATCTTTGCTACAAATTCACCTATTGCCCGGTCTGTATAATTGGCCATGGTCATATAGTTATTCAAGACCTCCGGGACTTCGGGCGAAAAAGAAACTCTTTTCAATGAATCCGGCAAAATAAAAGGATTATGCCCGGAATAGGTAATACATTGCACCAGCGTATTTCCGGATTCATCCCAAACTTCATTCTTCTGTATTTTATCCAGACACTGGCGCAAAAAGGCACGGTCACCCACCTGGTTACGCGAACCGACCGGCTCTTCCTGTACAAAACAGTTTTTCGAAACCAGACTGTCATACCCCAGAACCGGAGCTATTATACATTGATTCCAGACCATCGGTTTGTCGATAGTCAAGCTATATGCTTTGGCATCCTTATGTTTTTCTTTAAACGCCTTTACAATAGAAGGATAATATGATTCCGGGAATTTGATGCTGTAAGGTCCGGAGTTGATAGGCAAAAGCCCGGAACTCATCAGCAACTGGGCATCGATCGAACGCCCTCCTTTCACCTGCGATAAAACATGAGGGGCATAGATCACCGACGTATCCTTTAATATTCTATTCAGGTTCGGAGTAATCTCCTGGCCTTCCACCGTCTTATCCAACACCCAGCTTTCCAATGATTCGGCCAGGATTATAATACAATTATCCTTTGGATTAAATGGTGATAAAACGGATTTGCAATCCGTTTTCCTGGCTAGCCAGGAATCGATACGGGCCTTTATCTCCGGTGTATAGACTATCTGGTCGCAGGTATAATCATAATAAAGAGAACCGAAAATCGTATACATCGGGATATTACAAGTATGCAAATAGGCATCCTGCAATCTCTCATAAGCAACTTTAAAACCATTCTGGCTCCAAAGACGAACAGCAGGAATCAAAGCCACTAAAACAATCAGAACCAGATAACGTGCAAAAGCAAAACCGCCTTTACACCGTACCGCCTGTTCCGTTTCATGTTTCCGATGAAAATTATACCACCACAAAACACCCGCAGCCATTGTAGACAAAGGGAAAAACAGATCGACCATCCGCCAGGAATCAAATACACTGCTGGTAAAATCAGACAAATTATCTATCAGCAAATAGCTATCCAACGGTATGGCAGTAAAGTAAGTCCTGAAATACATCAGGTTCGAAATAAGCAAACCGTCTAGCAGAAAGAAAATCACCAGGGTAGTCTTGACAGCACGAAAGCAAACCAGGGGTAATAACAAAAATAAGGAGACTAATATAGTATCCAGATAAGTTTCAATCTTTGAAAATGGAGTAAATGTAGATAACATGCACCAAAGCAGATTGAACCACATAAACTTCAGAAACAAGACAGCAAAAAATAAACCGATCAACTTCCTGCTTTCCGTTCCGCCCGGAAAGAAAAAGTCTTTTAACTTAGAAAACCGCATCCGCAAACACTACTTTATTAACCTACCGACAAACACTGTAACCATAGAATAAGTACAGGATCTCTCATTTTTATTTCAGCCGACAAAGATAACTATATTCTAGCTTAAAACATTACATATCTTTATTTTTAAAAGAATAACCTGATTAAGTCGGAAATTATACGTAAATTTGTCCTCGTTTTATTTATTACAAATACAATTAAAAATGAAAATTACAGCAAATAAGTTCGTTGCGGTTACATATGACCTGAACGTAGGAGAAGGTGAAGAGCGTGAGTTGATGGAAAAAGCAGTAGCTGAGGCCCCGTTGAAATTCATCTTTGGAACAGGCGCAATGCTCCCGGCTTTCGAAGATGCTTTGAAAGGTCTGGAAGTAGGCGACAAGTTCGACTTCTCTATCGCTCCGGCTGACGCATACGGAGAATATGTGGAAGATCACGTGCTTGATCTGCCAAAAAACATTTTCGAAGTTGAAGGTAAGTTCGACTCTGAAATCATCAAAGAAGGTAACACTGTTCCTATGATGGATTCAAACGGTAACCGTCTGAACGGTTCTGTTCTGGAAGTGAAAGATGACGTTGTCGTTATGGACTTCAACCATCCGTTGGCAGGTGAAACACTGCACTTCAGCGGTGAAGTTATCGACGTTCACGAACCGACAGCAGAAGAAATTGCAGCTTTATCAGCACCGGCAGGCGGATGTGGTTGCGGATGCGACGACTGTGGAAGCGATTGCGGTGACCACGATCACAAAGACGGTGGTTGCGGATGCGGTAGCTGTCACTAATAAATAAATGAATAATGCAGAATGGGGAATGAAGAATGAAACAGATTCTGCATTCCTCATTTTTCATTTTAAGCGATATAATTCTTAATTCTCCACTTGCATTTACTACATATGAATACATTCGGAAATATATATAGATTAACTTCATTCGGAGAGTCACACGGTCCGGGTATCGGAGGTGTTATCGACGGATGCCCGGCTGGTATCGAACTGGATACAGATTTCATCCAAAAAGAATTAAACCGCCGTAAACCGGGACAATCCAAAATTACGACTCCCCGCAAGGAAGACGACGAAGTACAATTCCTTTCCGGGATTTACGAGGGAAAAACGACCGGCACGCCGATCGGTTTCATTATCTGGAACAAGAATCAGCATTCGTCCGATTACGACAATATGAAGACAGTCTACCGTCCTTCGCATGCCGATTATACTTATCAAACAAAATATGGTATCCGTGATCCCCGTGGCGGTGGCCGTTCATCTGCCCGTGAAACAATCGCACGATGTGTAGCCGGAGCAATAGCCAAACTGGCCTTACGCCAGAAAGGTATCCATATCCAGGCTTATACTTCACAGGTAGGTCCCATCAAGCTGGAAGGTTCATATAAAGACTACGACTTGAATCTGACCGAAGAAAGCGCAGTAAGATGTCCCGACCCGGAAAAGGCGGCAGAGATGGAACAGTTAATTGCCGAAGTGAAATCCAAAGGAGACACGATCGGCGGAGTTATTACTTGCGTAGTCAAAGGGACTCCCATCGGTTTAGGTGAACCTGTTTTCGGCAAACTACATGCAGCTTTAGGCCACGCCATGTTGACAATCAATGCCGTCAAAGGATTTGAATATGGTGACGGATTCGAAGCGGCCCTCTATCGTGGTTCCCAGCGTAACGACCGTTTCTTCAATGACAACGGACATATCAATACTCATACGAACAACTCGGGAGGTATCCAGGGAGGTATCTCCAACGGACAAGATATTTATTTCCGTGTCGCTTTCAAATCAGTGGCAACGATCCTGATGGAACAGGAAACCGTCAGCATGGATGGAGAAGACACGATCCTGAAAGCCCGCGGACGCCATGACCCCTGTGTGCTTCCACGTGCCGTCCCCATTGTCGAATCGATGGCAGCAATGACTTTGCTGGATTATTTGTTGATACAAAAGACAAGAGAATAATAATGTGCCAATATTGGCACATTATTCTATTCATGATGATAAGGTTCATTATTCAGAATAGTCATCGCGCGGTAAATCTGTTCAATAAAGATCAGACGGATCATCTGATGCGAAAAGGTCATCTTGCTCAATGAAATCTTTTCCGAAGCCGCTTTATATACAGCTTCACTGAATCCATACGGACCACCGACCACAAAGACCAGCCGTTTCGGTACCGTATGCATTTTCTTTTCTATATAAGCAGAAAATTGCATGGAAGTAAATTCTTTCCCTTTATCATCTAATAAAACCAGATAATCACCGGATTGCAATGTCTTTAAAATCAATTCCCCTTCCTTCTCTTTCTGCTGGACTTCCGATAAGTTTTTTACGTTCTTGATATCGGGGATAACCTCCATTTCAAAAGGGATATAATGAACCAGACGGTTCTTATATTCATTAATAGCCTCCACAAAATAACCGGCATCCGTCTTGCCTATTACAACCAGTGCAATCTTCATTCGTTGACATTTTAATATTGAAGGCGCTAATTTACAGGAAAAATACATACCTTTGCATCAGAATACTCATAAAAAGAGGAGATAGCTTATGAAACGATTATTACTTACATTGGCATTGGTATTCTCAATTTTGAGCGTAATGGCAGCCGATATTACTCCGATATCAAACGCCTTCAAAGGAGGAGATGCCTCTACACTGACAGGAGCAATGGACCAGGAAGTAGATATGGCCCTACCCGGCTCATCTAAAAAGTGCAGCGGAAGCGAAGCCGTTAAGATGCTGTCTACTTTTTTTGGCAGTAACAAACCTTCGGGATTCTCCGTGGTACATCATGCAGACAAAAAAGACGCCGGATTTTTTGTCGGTAAACTCCCGACCGCTTCAGGCGAATATCGTGTAAACATTACTTACCGTGCCGACGGCAACAAAGCGATTATACAATCAATCAGAATAGAATAACACATGGATCAGTTAATTGACGATTTAATTAAATTATCGTTTGCCGAAGACATCGGTGACGGCGATCATACAACGTTATGCTGCATTCCCGAAACAGCTATGGGAAAGAGTCAGCTTATTATCAAAGAGGATGGCGTACTGGCCGGTGTGGAAATGGCTAAACGCATCTTCCATGATTTCGACCCGGAACTAAAAATGACAATCTTCATCAACGATGGCGCAGAAGTAAAGAAAGGCGATATCGCTTTTACCGTTGAAGGGAAAGTGCAGTCGCTGTTACAGACAGAACGCCTGATGTTGAACGTTATGCAACGTATGAGCGGTATTGCAACAACAACCCGCAAATATGTAAAAGCACTGGAAGGAACTAAAACCCGCGTACTGGATACCCGTAAGACGACTCCGGGCATGCGTATGATGGAAAAGGATGCTGTAAAGATCGGCGGCGGTGTCAACCATCGTATCGGACTGTTCGATATGATCCTGCTGAAAGATAATCATGTAGACTTTGCCGGTGGCATCGAACAAGCTATTACCCGTGCACAGAACTACCTGAAAGAAAAAGGCAAAAACCTGAAGATCGAAATCGAAGTACGCAACTTCGACGAATTACAACAAGCGATGAATGTTGGCGGCATCGACCGCATCATGCTGGATAATTTCAATATCGAAGATACAAAGAAAGCAGTCGAAATGATTGGCGGACGTTTCGAAACCGAATCATCCGGCGGTATCACATTCGACACACTGCGCGATTATGCAGAATGCGGCGTAGACTTTATCTCTGTCGGAGCACTGACACATTCGGTCAAAAGTCTCGATATGAGTTTGAAGGCTTGCTAAGAAATATTCAGAAGGCGGATGGTTGATTATCCGCCTTTCTTTTATATATTTGCCAAAGTATTAATATAAAACCGTAAGCTATGAAAAATGTAAAGACAATTCACAGGCAGATTACTATTTATAAAAGGAAAGGAGTAATTTATGGAATTTCTTTATTTATGCATAGGATGTATTGTCATATCAGTTGCATGCTTTATCTGGCTTTTAACACCAAAAGGCCAGAAGTGGTTGCATGAGAAATAATAACGTATATCAAATCCAAAATGAGGGTGTGTCAATTTGTAACAACTTTTGACACACCCTCATTTTTATCCAATACGGACCACCTCATTATCCCTCAGCTGATACCCTTCTCCACTCTCCGGGCAAATAGCAAAACCTTTTTCATCAAACTCCAGCCTGTGTCCATACTCGCTGACCCAGCCGATCTGCCGGGAAGGATTACCAACGACTAAAGCATAAGCAGGAATCTCTTTAGTTACAACCGCTCCCGCACCAATCAATGCATAGGCTCCGATGTTATGCCCGCAAATAATCGTTGCATTGGCACCAATAGTAGCCCCTTTTCCTATATGAGTTTTCTTATACTGGTCTTTGCGGCAAACGGCACTGCGCGGATTTATCACATTCGTGAACACACAACTCGGTCCCAGAAAAACATCATCTTCACAAGTCACTCCGGTATAAACGGAAACATTATTCTGGACTTTGACGTTATTCCCCAAAACCACGCCCGGCGAAATAACGACATTCTGCCCGATATTACATTCTTCACCAATGATACAGCCGGCCATTATATGAGAAAAATGCCAGATAAAAGTATCATCGCCGATCGTACAACCGGGGTCGATCACTGCTGTTTCATGTGCCTGATAAGCTGCCATAAAAAGTTATTTATAGATTAAAAAGATAGTCGGTTTCTTACTCAGATCAGGAACTTTTCCTGCCCAGTCTTTCACAGGACGGGTATGGATATATTCATCTTCACAAGTAATATCCGAAGCGATACATAATTTGGTTGATGGGCGACAAGTCCGGATCAGCTCCTCAGCCAGTTTATTGTTACGGTAAGGCGTTTCGATAAAAAGCTGTGTCTGGTTTTCCGAATAGATACGGCCTTCCAGCTTTTTGATTGTATTTGTCCGTTCCGAAGCATCGATGGGCAGATAGCCATGAAAGGCAAAACTCTGCCCGTTGAAACCGGAAGCCATTACAGACATTAATATAGAAGACGGCCCAACCAGAGGAACCACCGGATAATTCTTCCGCTGCGCAATAGCAACGACATCCGCCCCCGGATCGGCAACAGCCGGACAACCGGCCTCAGATATCACACCTACATGCTCCCCTTTCGTCAACGGAACCAGATAACCGGCCACATCTTCCGGCGAAGTGTGCTTGTTCAGTTCATAAAAAGTCAAATCATCTATCACAATAGACGGTTCCGTCTTTTTCAGGAAACGGCGGGCAGTACGTATATTTTCAACGATGAAATATTTGATCTGAAGAATGATTTCACGATTATATTCCGGGAGAACACGCCGATGATCAGTGTCTCCCAATGTAACCGGTATAAGGAAAAGCGATGCTTGCATACTGTTATATTTTTCGCAAAGTTAGTATTTTTATAGTAAGAACAGACATAAAATCTGTTATTGATAACCAGATATCCATACTCATTACTAGAAAGAATAATCACTTTTCCTGATAAAAAACAGAACAATCTATTGTTAGTTTTATAAATTGTTATACATTTGCAGTGTACTACAAAACTAATACACTACAATATGATCACATTAAAAGAGGCGAGCATCAGTTATAAACGTAACAAACCAGTCCTGGAGAATATCAATCAGGATATTCAACCGGGAAGAATCTATGGTCTGCTAGGAAAGAATGGCGAAGGAAAAACAACTTTGCTGAACGTTTTAAGCGGTCAACTATTCCTGAATAAAGGAACCTGTCGGATATTCGGCGAAGATATATCACAACGAAGTGCAAACTTGCTGCAACAACTATTCCTGTTGCCAGAAGAAATCACTGTACCGGAAGTTACCGGAATGCAATATATCCACATGTATGCTCCTTTCTACCCCACTTTCAGAGAGGATATCATGAAAGCTTGTTTCGAATCATTCGATGTCGACTTCTCCGCCAAGCTGAATAAGATGTCGCAAGGACAACGGAAAAAGATTGCTATCACATTGGCACTATCGGTTCATACACCACTTCTTCTGATGGATGAACCGACCAACGGACTGGATATCCCCAGTAAAGAGGTATTCCGCAAGTTACTTGCCGCTTTTACAGACGAAACACAAACCGTCATTATCTCCACCCATCAGGTACGTGACCTGGAAAGCCTGATCGATTCGGTAATCATTATTAATGATAAAGAAATATTACTCAATAATTCACTGGAAGAAATCGGGCAGAAGTTGTTCTTTGGAATCGTTAAGCCGGAAGAACAGGTACTCTACAAAAGCCAAACTCCATTCGGACTATTAGGCGTAAGAAAAAACCATCAGGAAGAAGAAAGTAATGTATCATTAGAACAATTGTTCAATGCAGCTATTCTGCAACCCGAAGAAATAAAAAGAATAATTAATCAATAAAACTATTACTACCATGCATACCAATTTTAGCTTACAACGGATTAAACTGCTGCTTTTAGCAGATAAGACCGAATTATTCCGACAGTATTTTCTTTCCATGTTATCCTATATCGCTGTCACTATAACCTATCTGATGATTGTTAAATTCGTGTTTCATAATGAACAACAAGTTGAACAAAAAGTATATTTTTTCTATAGAATCGGCCTACTTCTTTTCTTTCTTTTTTTCTGTCGATTCGCAAATCAAAAAGTACATCAAATCAAAGGACAATACCTTACCATACCAGCCAGTTCTACCGAAAAGTTTGCCGTATTGTTGACAGATGGTATACTATTATTACTATTCTTCCATATTCTATTCTACATCTTACTATACATTGCATCCTTTCTCATAACTGAAATCCAGGCTTTAGAGGCAAATAAGATAATAGGAAAAGTCCCGGCCTCTATATATATCTTCATTGCCTCTACATTCTTCTTAGGGAATATCGCATTTCGAAAGTATGCCAATCCAGTAATAGTTGGAAGCTACGCACTTCTGATATTTGCTCTAGGTGTTTTGGCCAGACCAATTTTACGTGCTGTCAGAGAGCCACAGGGAGACGTCTACATGATCGAAACGACTCCTTTATATTACCTTTACAACTTTCTGACTCAATATTATGGAATCATACTTTATGTAGCCACTCTTGTAGTGCTATATATCAGCTATCTCAAACTAAAAGAAAAACAAATCAGATGAATTTCAATACTAATCAATCCATATTTATCCAGATAGCCGACCGGGTATGCGACCGGGTGTTAAGCGGAGAATATCAGGCAGATGCCCGTATACCCTCCGTTCGCGAACTGGCTGTCGAAATGGAAGTGAATCCCAACACCGTCATGCGGTCTTTTGAACGTCTGCAAGCGAATGATATTATCTACAATAAAAGAGGTATCGGCTATTTCATTGCTTCGGATGCAGAAAAGAAAATCCGAAAGATGCGACATAATCAATTCGTCGACGAAGTACTTCCGTCGGTCTTCAAAGAAATGCATTTGCTGGGAGTAAACCTCAGCGAACTGACCAAAGCGTATCATCTTTATTCCTCCACTTTAAATTCTGACAATTATGAAAAGAAGTAATCTGTTATTCACTTTATTACTTGCCGTACTATTTCTCGGACCATTATTCATGTGGTTATTTTACACTTGTGCCGACAAGAAATCGTATACCCGTATCCCCGGCATATACCCGGTTGTCTGGATCGAAAATCCGAAACTGACTGCCGATAACGTAGAAATAAGTACCGGTACATCAGCAAAGATTCCATATGCCGATCAGGATAATCCATGTTATTTATACTATAAAGGTGACAAACAATATCTGCCTGAGATATCGACTAGTCACGATACACTCCGAATCGGAAAAGCTCTCGACGCAAAAGGCCACGAGAACGGGTTAAAACTGAAATTCCATCTCGAATGCCTGGAAAGTGTCTATCTGAACGGACAGCAAATATGGACTAAAAAGGAGCAATAAAGGAAGCTCCTGCCATCTATCCTGCCATTGTATATTTTCCAATCCCAGTTTTTTATTCTATTTTTGCCGCATACAATACAGAATAAGATGGCACTTCCTATCGAATTTATCACACGTACCCGTGCCTTGCTGGGCGAAGAATATGACAAACTGGAAACCGCATTGCAAGCGAACGTTCCCGTCAGTATCCGTATCAACCGGAATAAAGGGACGAAGGCTCCCTCAACACCTCAGGTCGGCTGGAGCGAAACAGGTTATTATCTGCCCGAACGCCTGTCGTTCACCTTCGACCCGCTGTTTCATGCCGGAGCCTATTATGTGCAGGAAGCCTCCTCCATGTTTTTGGAGCAAGCCATCCGGAACTTTGTCTGCGAACCGGTGAAATGCCTGGACCTTTGTGCCGCACCGGGTGGTAAATCGACCCATCTGTTGAGCCTTTTACCCGAAGGCAGCCTGTTGGTCAGCAACGAGGTGATCCGTACCCGCAGTAATATCCTGGCTGAAAATATCACCAAATGGGGGAATCCGAACAGTATCGTCACGAACAACGATCCTGAAGATATCGGGCGCCTTACCCATCTGTTTGATGTTATCGTTACCGACGTCCCCTGTTCCGGCGAAGGAATGTTCCGCAAGGACACCGACAGTACCGGCGAATGGAGCGTAGCAAACGTCAACCTTTGTGCCGCCCGTCAACGCCGTATCATCCACGACATATGGAACGCACTGAAACCGGGCGGACTGCTTATTTACAGCACCTGTACTTACAATACGGAAGAGGATGAAGATAATATACATTATATAATAGAAGAACTGGGAGCCGAAGCCCTGTCCATTCCCATCAGGGAAGAATGGCAGATCACCGGACCGTTACGCCATGCACATCCGGTCTACCGTTTCTTCCCTCATAAAACAAAAGGGGAAGGATTCTTCCTGGCCGCCCTGCGTAAAGCATCCGGTGAAGTCGATGAAATAATCCGTCCTAAAAGTAAAAACAAGAAGGATAAAGGGAAAGCCGCTTCCGTCATCCCCCCTGTTGTAAATAAATGGATACAGGAGCCTGACAGCTTACGGATGGAAATATTCAATGACACGATACAAGCCATCCCAGCCATCCACTATGACACCTGGCAACTGTTATCCACCCAGTTACGGATCGTATCTGCCGGAATCCGCATCGGAGAGATAAAAGGCAAAGATATTTTACCGGCTCATTCGCTGGCTTTAAGCACGGCACTGAACAAAGAGGCTTTCACCTGTGCCGAAATAAGCTGGGACGATGCCATCAAATACCTGAAAAAAGAAGCATTGCTTCTCCCCACCGAAATAGAAAAAGGGTACGTATTGGTTTGTTATCAAGGATTTCCTTTAGGTTTTGTCAAACATCTCGGAAACCGTGCCAACAACCTTTACCCGCAGGAATGGCGCATCCGCACCGGATATATGCCCGAGCAGATACAGTTATTAACAGACTAACCTGAAAGGTTAATGCCAATAGCCCGACACTCCACCTTCTTTAACATTTTTTAGGCGCATGCCCTAACTCCCGTTGGTTAGACTGTCTAAGTCCCGGGACTTAGACGCCCTAAGTCTCTCCACTTAGACAGCCTTAGTGGAGAGTGTTTCACGAATCAGCGGGAGATGGTATCCAGGCGCGCTGTATAAAGTGCAGCTTCGATCTTACGTATATAATTCCGCTTGGTTGTTTCCGGGGCATAAACGAGACCTTCGGCAACAATCACACGTTGTGTTTTCGTATCCAGAAAAGCATGGCTGACAAACGGTCCGCCCATCTTATCGCCAACCATCTTCCACAGGCCACGTAAGACTCCGCAGTATTTATCATGCAACATTATAGGTTCGTAAGTCAGGTCGACACGCTTTTCCGTAGTCATATAAGAATCAGGGAAAGCCCCTGGCAGGTTATCCTTTAAAACAGAATCCCGTTTTGCCACCAGATAGTCCTGTGTAAATGTATTCGCATCGGTATATGGAAAGGAATAGACGATCAGGTCGACACGCCCGGTTTTAGCATTGTTTGACACCCACAGGAAATCGGTTGTATCTTTATAATAAGTCATATCGTCCGGGGCATGCAATTTCATACCGAACTTCTCCTGCACTTTATCCATTGCCAACTGGCTGTAATGTTCTTTCAGGATCTTTATACGACGGTCTTTTTCGATTGCACAGAAATGATTGACAATATCCGAATCATGTAATGTCAGGTAAGTAACCAGTTCGCGAGTCGACGGAGCACAGAGTTTTATCACTTCCTGCCCTTTTGCCCATTCATCTTTAAAGCCATTCAATGAAACCATCGTATACTTCGTCGGATCAATATCGACAACCAGAATATTGCGGACGTATCTCAACAAGCCATTAAAAGTCTCGGTAGGAACAAATGTAACACGCATGGCGGGTTCAGGTTGGGGCAATCCGGCAATGGGAGAATTTAATTGATTCTTTACTAATTCACCGACCTCACTGTCTCCTACATCCCGGGTCATGACAACCAGGATTTCATACGGCAAACCGGTAGCCCGTTTTTCTACGATCGAAGAGTTACAACTCACTAATGTCAGTAATCCCACTAAATAAAAAGTAAATAGATGCTGTGTTCTCATAGCTTTATTGATTTATCTTTTCCAGAGTTTATTGTTTACTCCGACAAAAGTAAAGGATAAGTCAACAGAAGAAAAGAAATGGTGCCGGACAAATCCTACAGGATGCAACAACCTGTATACAAGCACCATACCCGCCACAGAAAGCCATTCCTGCCCATTTATCGGGACAAGAGGCTTGGGAAATTGCTCGGATATTATCAGGGTTGAATGTAGCGTCGTTGGTAGGGGCGGTTCGCGAACCGCCCTTACGGTGTCAATGTAAGCCTGTAAGGCTTTAACAAACCAGCCCAGGGTTAGAACCCTGGGGTTATGAAAACCCGCTCCTCCCTTTCCGCCCTGTAAGGGCGGGACAAGCTAAATATCAACCCTTTTCGTCTTGTCGCACCCCTACAGGGTGCCTCAGAAAGAGAAGGATTCAAGGGTACCCAGGGTTAGAACCCTGGGCTGGTTTGTTACAGGCCTACAGCCTGAAGGCACCGTCACTAATTGGTTCATCCTATAATTAGCGGATAACTCAATTTTTTCTAAATTGGCACATTAGCATATTGCCACATTGGCTCATTATTCTTCTATAAACAAATTTCCCCCAACCGGAATCATCAACGTTTTTATATAATGAAAGCCTTGCTTTTCAACAGGAAGACAAGTGACGCCATTCAAAAAGGCGGCGTCACCTTATAACTACTGAAAGATCAACAATATAACCCATTAAAAGGAAGAGTGATTCCTAAATAGGAAAAACATACGGTTATTCGCTATATGAACAGGTAGCCGCCTGCAAACGGATAACTACTCATCGAGGAACGGATGCCTACCCGCTCACGAAAAGACTTACGCTTTTCTACCGGAATACTTACGTTTTTGACAGACTGCTCCCAACAGCACTATAGTCCTAACTTATTAGCACTATTATGCTAATGCCGTTAACACTATAGTGCCAGAGGAGTTAACACTACTATCCTGATTCCACATTAAACAGGAGGGCACGGACTGTTCTTTCTAATACATCCGGATAAACTGATCCAGGTCGGTCTTCTCATCCAGTTGCAAACGTTTTTTCAGACGGCTCTTCGACTTGGTGAGGGCATCGGTCGTGTTATTGAAAACAGCCATCTGATCTTTGCGGGGAAAGTTCCATTTTATCAGGCAACAGATTTCCTCTTCATGACGGGTTATACCAGATTTCTGCTTCAACTCCGTCAGGAAATTATTGAAAAGAAGGTCGGTCGTACGAAGCAATTCCATCCATTCCTGTCTGCTGAGATTGGTGCGTACCGGATCTTGTTTGAGTTGCAACAACAGGGAAAAGGCATCGACCGGCAACTCTACCGTCTCTGACGAAGCAGAGGAAAGCCGTTCAATGACCTGTTCGTTCTCACGCACCTTCCGTTTGTAATATTCCAGGTCACTGACACGTTCCTTGTAAAGCTCCGATTCTTCCGTCAGGTTCTGTAAATCCTGTTCCAGACGGTTGATCTGCTCGATATAATCGTATTTCTCCTTTTGGTAATGATAAATGGCAACTTTGTTCTTCCTGATCTTTTCCTTTACGAGCCGGTGACGTTCCCGGTTGCGTGCCATACGGATACCTATAATATACCCCAGCACAGCTCCCGCTATCAGAGCCACCCAACAAAAACAGAACAGAAAAAAAGTCAGGGAAGAAGGATTGTCCATACGATCTTATTCACGATTTGTTTTTCAAATATTCATAAATAGCCAGTTGGGAACGGACTTTCACCGGTTCCTCATTATGCTTGAAGTTGTTATGCAGCTGCTCGTCGATCAGGCAGGCTTTTACATTGTCGCGCATCTGTATCTTCAGAATGTCGATCACTTCCTGTTTTATTTCGGGAACCAGTATCGGGAAAGCCGTTTCTATCCGGCGGTTCAGATTACGACGCATCCAGTCAGCCGATGTCAGATAAACATCTTCCTTGCCGTCATTATAGAAATACCAGATACGGGAATGTTCCAGGAACATATCGACAATCCGGGTGATCCGGATATTGGCACTGTAAGGCTGTCCGGGAACCAGACAACAGATGCCCCTTACGATCAGGTCGATCTCCACTCCGTTCTCGCTGGCATGATACAGTTCGTTTATCATATTCTGGTCATGCAGTCCGTTCATCTTTAACACGATCCGCCCTTTACGTCCCAGCTTCACATGTTCGATCTCACGGTGGATCATACGAATCAGTTCGGACACCATGTTGAAACGGGCAACCAGCAGATGCCGGAAAGTAGGCTCCGCCATTTTCCCTTCCAGCACGGCAAACACTTTATTTATATCCGTTATAATCTCGTCATTGCAGGTAAGCAAGGCCATATCCGAGTAGACCCGGGCAGTCTTTTCATTAAAATTGCCGGTACTGAGATAAGCGAAATCGCGCCGTTTATTCCCATCTTCCGGATCTTTCCGGATGATAACCGCCACTTTCGCATGCACCTTCAATCCGGGAATACTATAAATAATACGTATGCCCGCCTGCTCCATCCGTTCAGCCGTACTCATATTATTCTCTTCATCGAAGCGGGCTTTCAGTTCGACAAATACCGTTACCTTCTTCCCGTTCTGCGCCGCACTGACCAACGTATTGATGACGGCCGAATTTTCCGCCACCCGATACTGGGTGATCTTTATCTCATCCACTTTCGGATCGAACGCGGCTTCCATCAGGAAACGTATCAGATAATCGAACGACTGATAGGGAAAATGCAGCAAAATATCTTTCTTCTTCACTGCCCGGAATACGGAACCTTTCTCATCCAGATAAGAAACACGCATAGGCGTCGGAATCTTCTGCTCCAACTCCTTCCCTTTGGGATTAGGCAATTTAGCCAGGTCCTGCAAATTCAGGTAACGCCCCCCTACGACCAGGTCATCGCGGGTAATGCCGAAAGCCTCACAGATAAAGGAAAGGAAGTCGTCCGGCATTGCCCGGTCGTACATAAAACGGCTCAGGGCGCCGATCTTCCGTTTCTTCACTTTCTTCCGGATGCTTTCAACAATATTACCTTTCTCATTTTCCAGATAAATATCGGCATCACGGGATATCTTGATACTGTAACAACTGTCAATTATATATCCGGGGAAGATATTCGCCAGGTTCGCACGGATAATATCATCGATAAACATGATGTAGAACTTTCCTTCATGTTGAGGCAACTCTATAAAACGAGGTACCTTGGCATAGGGTATCTTCATCAGTGCATAATGATATTCAGGCGCCTGATCTCCTTCCGGCTTTCGTTTGCTTTTCTTTACCATACGGATCACCAGATACAGACGACGGTCACGGATAAAGGTACGGATATCCCCCGCCTGTATCATGACAGGCGACAGGAACGGAAAGACCTCCTCATTAAAGAAGTTATGAACGAACTCTTCATGGAATGGTTCAGGTTCGCTTCCCTGATAGAGATAGATATTCTGCCGGTTCAACTCCGGTAATATCTTTTCAGAGAAAATCCGATAATATTCACGTTGCTGGCGGTTTACTTCATTTGTTATCTCGGTCAACACTTCTTCGGCCTCGGCACCGCTTTCTTCGGTAAAATTCTTTTTCATGATCACCCCGCGATGCTCGGCCACACGTATTTCGTAAAATTCTTCCAGGTTGGAAGAATAGATAGACAAGAATTTAATCCGCTCATAGACGGGCAACGTATCGTCTTCCGCCTCGAGTAAAACCCGATAGTTGAAAGACAGCCAACTAACGTCGCGCTTAAAGTATTTATATGAATTCTCCATCGTATTCTATTCTTAGATGCGTAAATATAGATACTTTTGCAGAATAAAAGAAATAGTTATGCTTAAAATAGGACTTCTCTCAGACACCCATGCTTGGTGGGATGATAAATATGCGGAATATTTTGCAGAATGCGATGAAATATGGCATGCAGGAGATATTGGTTCGGACGGGCTGGCAGCAAAGCTAGCTGCTTTGAAACCTTTCCGGGCGGTATATGGAAACATAGACGGGCAATCGCTCCGGTTGGAATATCCCGAAGTGGCTCATTTTAAAGCGGAAGAAGTAAATGTGATGATGACGCATATAGGCGGCTATCCGGGCCGTTACAACCCGGCTATCCGCAAAGAATTGTACGATACCCGCCCGAACTTGTTCATAGCGGGTCATTCGCACATTCTGAAAGTCGCCTTCGACCAATCCCTGGATTGTTTATATATCAATCCGGGCGCAGCCGGCAAAAGCGGCTTCCATCAGGTCCGTACCCTTGTCCGTTTTGTGATTGACGGCAAAAATATAAAAGACCTTGAAGTAATCGAACTGGGTATCCGATAGATACCCAGCTTACTTACCACAGCAGAAACTTTCTGCCAGTAAAATTGTGTTCTGAAGATAAGAGAATTCCTGTTCGAAATATTCACTGAATACACCGGTATTCAAGTTCTCTTCAATTTGTTTGGCAGTCCATAACTTACCGCCAGCCCGTTTACATTGACTTAACTGTTCCTCCGTACGGAGACAGATCACGTAAAGCGATACCAGATGTTTCACCTTCTCGTTCTCAAACGTATAACGTATCAGAAAACGGGGATTTACATCCTGCTGTTCGGCGAGTTCGCCAACCGATTCACGCACCGTACTTTCAATACTGTGCCTGAACAGTACATAACTATGGAAAGGGTAATCAATCGTATCCGGAGATACGAACGCATCTTTACTCCTTTTCATCAGATAAAGCATTCCGTCATGAATGACGGCAATCCGGACGATCGGATGGTAGTACTTCTTAGGTAACGTGCGGCTGACCGAACGCGCAATACAACCAATAACCTTTCCTCCCTCATTCAACACCGGTAACCACATTTCTTTCTGTAAACTACCTTGCATCAACGATAAACGTACCTGTTCATAAAGAATGACCAGTACTCCAATCAATACCCCCAGTTCCCTGTAAAGGAAACGTTCCGCATGTACATTCTGCATCGTATCCGGAAGGATACTGTAAACCAGGATGACAAACAGATGTAATGTATACAAATTCTGGACCAGCTGGGAAACGAAATAGAATTCATTCAGCGTCGTACGCATTAAAGTCCGTTTATAAGTCGGGTGCTTTGAAGTCCTTATCTTCTTTAATACAAAGCGCCGGCTAAAACCGATAAACGCCAGTACTACGACCAACAGCACCTCCGTAATCAACGGAGAATAAATAAACAATACGGGCTCCAGTTTCAAGCAGAGAAAGACGGAATACAATACTAAAGTAATTGCAGAAGGCAACAATAAAAATTGATATACCTTATCCTTACTCAACACCTGATACAGAAAAATACATACAAAACAGAAGGTAACGCCGATAATGAAAGACAACAGATAAGAAAAATAATTATCCAAAAACATAAAAAGCAACAATGGCAATAGACCAATGGCTTGATTGTCTAATCCTTTCTTAACTTTGTTCATACCCTTTCCCCCTTTCTTCGCACTTTAAATATATAACAACCCACTTTGTTAAAAGTTTTGGTAATTAAACATGCTTTTCAGCGTGATAAGAGGAACGGACCAGCGGAGCGCTCTCTACCATGCGAAAACCTTTTTTCAAAGCGATTGATTTATAGACATTAAACTGATCAGGGGTCACGTACTCAGTAACTTGAATATTTTTTCTGGATGGTTGTAAATATTGACCAATTGTTAATACGGAAACACCTGCATCGAGCACATCGTCCATCAGACAGCATACTTCTTCGGGGGTTTCGCCCAAACCAACCATAATACCGGTCTTTGCTGTCGCACCTTGTCCAGCTATGCGGGACAGGACAGCCAGGCTGACATCGTATTTGGCTGCACTGCGAACCTGCGGGCTGATACGCCGCACGGTTTCCATATTATGCGATATAATCTCGGGAGCAGCTTCCACTACCTGATCCACCAGTTCAAGACGTCCCTGAAAGTCAGGGATCAGGACTTCTACGGTGGTGGCCGGATTTACCTCTTTGATGGTCCGGATGGTATCCACCCAATGTTGGGCTCCCAAGTCGGGAAGATCATCACGATCGACCGACGTTATCACTGCATGTTTTAAGTTCATCAGGCGAATACTTTCCGCCACATTTGCCGGTTCTTTCGGGTCCAGCGGCAGCGGTTTGCCTGTTAGCGTGTTACAAAATCGACAGGAACGGGTACAGATATCGCCTGCAATCATAAACGTAGCAGTTCCCCGGCTCCAGCATTCTCCCATGTTCGGGCATTTTCCACTTGTACAAATGGTGTGCAGACAATGAGACTCAACAATGCTTTTCGTCTTTGTAAACTGTTCGTTCCCACCAAGCCGGATCTTTAACCAATCCGGCTTTCTCACATGTTCTGACATTATAAGTTATCCAATAAAAAGTTAGACATCCTGGTATACAGATGATAACGGGTATTTCCTCCGTAAATACTGTGATTACGGTCTTTATAAACCTGCATATCGAACTGTTTACCGGCTTGTACCAATGCTTCTGCATAATCCATCGTCTGCTGGAAGTGTACATTATCGTCAGCAGTTCCGTGCACCAGCAACAGCTTACCCTGTAAGTCTTTTGCCAGCCGGATGGGCGATGTTGCAGCATAGCCCGAGAAGTTTTCTTTTGGCGTACGCATAAAACGTTCGGTATATACCGAGTCATAATATTTCCAGTCTGTCGGAGGAGCGACAGCGATACCGGCCTTGAATGTACCGTTACCCACGCTCATCGACATCAATGTGTTGTATCCGCCAAAGCTCCAGCCCCAGATGGCGATGCGTTTTGCATCCACATACGGCAGTTTGCCTAACGCTTGTGCTGCTTCCACCTGGTCTCTGGATTCCAAATCACCCATCCGCAAGTAAGTACATTTGCGGAAGGCTTCACCACGTGCACCGGTTCCCCGGCCATCCACGCTGACTACGATGATTCCGTTCGTAGCCAGGTAATGTTCCCAGTCAAAACCATATTTGTCCAGTACTTGTTGCGAATTAGGACCACTATATTGTACCATTAACACCGGATATTTCTTCGATTCATCAAAATCAACCGGTTTAACGATCCAGGCATTCAGCTCAATATCAGATGCTGTATGCACCTTGAAGAATTCTTTTTTAGAGAAAGATGTATTTGCTAATTTTTCTCTCAAAGCAGCATTATCCTGCAACACACGCAGTACTTTTTTCGACTTCGTTTCGTTGACGGTAATCACTGCGGGAGTATTTGCATTCGAATAATTATTGACGAAATAAGCGTAGTTCGCACTGAAGTCGGCACTGTTCGTCCCCTCTCCTTCCGACAGTTTTGTCTTTACGCCTTTCTGGTCAATCTTATAAACAGAACGACGTAACGGGCTCTCTTCGGCCGATTCATAATATACAACCTTAGTGGCATCGTCATAGCCAATCAGACGGGTTACGTCCCAGTTGCCTTTCGTTACCTGGCGTTGCATAACACCCGTCGGAGAATACAAATAAATATGGGAATAGCCATCCTGTTCGCTGACGTAAGTAAACCCGCTCGGATTGAAATGAATGGAAGTCAGCCATTCGGAATCCACATAGCATTTGTTCTCATCGCGAAGAATCAGACGGGATACGCCGCTCTTCGGATTCACATAATACATATTGAAAACATTCTGCTGACGGTTCAACGTCATGACTGCCAACTGGTCGGAATTGGTAGTAAAGGTAATTCTCGGAATATAATAATCACCTTCCACCGGCACTTTCAGTTCTTTGATATCTTTTGTCGCTACGCTATAAGAATGAACCGTTACTTTCGAATTCTTCTCTCCTGCTTTCGGATACTTGAAATTATAATATCCCGGATACAGTCCGTTACCCCACATCTGCATGGAATATTCCGGCACTTCGCTTTCATCGAAACGCACATAAGTCAGATATTCACTGTCGGGCGACCAGGCCATCAGGTTAGTTACAGCAAATTCTTCTTCATATACCCAATCGGTAATACCGTTCAGTATTTTGTTCAGTTCACCGTCTTTGGTAACCTGTACTTCCGTATCATAGTCAAACTTACGAATCCATATATTATTATCCACGACATAAGCACACATGCGTCCGTCCGGCGAATAAGTCGGAATCATCTGCTTGTTCTTCGAATCGGAAACAGGCTTTACATAGTTACGGCGCACGTCATAATCGTATACCATCGCTTTGAAAGAACGACGGTAAATCGGTTCGGTTTCCCGCCAAACCAGGATATGATGGCCGGTACTGCTGATATCGTATCCGTCAAAATCATCGAATGTGGATTCACGGGCAGTCCGGGCATTGAACAACGTGTCCACCGGATTACCTGTACGATAGGAGTATTTGATAATCATACTCCGGTCTTTATTCATTGCTGTATAATGTTCTCCATCCGGCAGCGACCGCATTTCACCAATAGCAGTTACCTGACGGAACTTTCCATCTGTAATTTCTTTTAAATCGACACGTTTGCTCCCGTTCTGAGCAGATACGCTTCCAATTATCGCCAATGAAAGCAAGAAACCAACACCCAATCGTCTCATGAATACTTTTATTTTATTTTGAATAGGCTGCAAAGTTAGTATTTTATCACGGTAAACCGTTCACCATTAAAGGTAAATTATGTACCGGAGCCTGGTTATCCGGGCATTTTATCATTAAATTAACCACCGGACATTGGTCATTAACCATTATAAATTACCTTTGCCCCATGGAAAACGTAAAACCTTATAATGATTTCGGAGATTTCCTGCGGAAAGTATTCCCCTGTAAGGTGCAGAAAATCTCTATAAATGCAGGCTTCACCTGTCCGAACCGCGATGGTTCGAAAGGATGGGGCGGTTGTACTTATTGTAATAATCAAACATTCAGTCCGGAGTATTGCCATACGGAAAAGAGTGTGACTGAACAGTTAGAAGAGGGAATCCGCTTCTTCTCCCGCAAATATCCGGAGATGAAATATCTCGCCTACTTCCAAGCTTACACCAATACATACGATGAGCTCAGTTCGCTGAAAGCCAAATATGAAGAAGCGTTATCCTATCCCGGTGTAGTCGGGTTAATCGTCGGAACACGCCCGGACTGCATGCCGGATGCTTTGCTGGATTATTTCACGGCCCTTTCCCGGGAAAAGTTCGTCATGCTAGAATACGGACTGGAAAGCACACTCGATAAAACGTTGCTCCGCATCAACCGCGGACATACCTATGAAGAGTCGGAAAACGCTATCCGCCGGACAGCCGAACGGGGCATTTACACCGGTGCCCACCTGATTCTGGGTTTACCGGGAGAAAGCCGGGAAGAGATTTTACACCATGCCGACCGGTTATCCGGATTGCCCGTAACCACTTTGAAGCTGCATCAACTGCAACTGATTCGCAACACCCGTATGGCCAAAGAATATGCCGAACATCCTGAAGAGTTCCATCTTTATACGGCCGACGAATATATCGACCTGGTTATCGACTTCATAGAAAAACTAAACCCCTCTATTGTGGTAGAGAGGTTTGTATCGCAATCCCCGAAAGAGCTGTTGATCGCTCCCGACTGGGGACTTAAGAACTTCGAATTTACTGCAAAAGTAAATAAGCGTATTGCCGAAAGAAATGCACGGCAAGGACGATTATTTATTCCTTTTTCTTAGGAGCCAGTTCCCCATAGAATGTGATGTTCTGTTTGTTGACAGGCGTCACATTGATTGTCGCGGAGCCATTTGAGAACACCTGCACACTGAATGCAAAGGTATCGTCATCGCTTCGGGTACGAAACTGTATTTGAGCGGTTCCTTTCTTATTAAAAGAACATTGATAATCGGTAATTGATTCTTCGAAACGTAACCCGTCACCGCCACCATAAGGAGCCGAATAAGCCCTTCCGAAATAAGGAAGATAGGAAATAACCGAGTCACCGCGCATTTCCAAAGAGTAGGGAGACGTCAGATTGAGTGAACGTCCTCCCATGGGTATCGCACGATTTACATCTATTGTAAACCGTTTACTATCTATTAATTCTTTCACTTCATTTGCCTTCTGCTCCCGCTTTTCCTTTTTACTTTGAGCATAAAGGGATTGCCCTGCCAATAAAAGGACAATCCCCAATAACCAGAATAACCTAACATTCTTCATAACCTTAAATAAATAACACACATTTTGCTTCTATATATAAGACAATCAGAACAGACCAAAGGTTTACCTCCTGTTCGTTAAATTAACACAACAAACGGTTAACAAAACATTACTGTTATATTCTATCATCAATTAAAAACCAAAGCACTTGCGTATGTCCGCCAACTTTACGTAATTTGTCTACTCATTTTTCTGAATCAGATTAAACAAATTTATGGAGAAAAAACATCAGTATCAAGGCTTAACCAAACAAGAAGTAGAAGAAAGCAGGCGCCTTCACGGCGAAAATATCCTCACTCCACCAGAGAAAGCCTCTCTCTGGAGTCAATTCCTCGAAAAGTTTAATGATCCGATCATCAAGATCCTGCTGGTAGCATGGCTGTTATCAATGATTATTGCCGGCGTACACTGCTGGGGACCGGAAGCGAAAGGTTTTACCGCTTTCCTGGAGCCGATCGGTATATTCTTTGCCATCATGCTGGCATCCTGTGTCGGTTTCTTCTTCGAACTCAAAGCAAACAAAGCATTCGATGTGCTGAATACCGTCAATGACGATACGCTGGTCAAAGTGATCCGCGAAGGAAATATCTGCCAGGTAACCAAAAAAGAAGTCGTTGTCGGCGACATCGTCGTACTGGAAACCGGAGAGGAAATTCCTGCCGACGGTCATTTACTGGAAGCTATATCTCTGCAAATCAACGAATCGACACTGACCGGGGAACCTATTATCAGTAAAACAACCAACGAAGCCGAATTCGACCATGAAGCGACCTATCCGTCCAATATGGTCATGCGGGGAACAACTGTTGTCGACGGGCATGGAGTCATGAAAGTCGAACTGGTGGGAGACGCTACCGGATATGGTAAAGTATATGAAGGTTCGCAGATTGAAAGCGACATAGAGACTCCGCTCCAGATACAGCTGAAAGGGCTTGCCGCCGTAATCAGTAAAGGAGGATACACGGTTGCCGGACTTACCTTTATTGCCTTGCTGATCAAATTATTACTCGGTTCATCGGGTATGCCGGTCATGGATCTGATCTCCCATATACTGAATATCTTCATGATAGCAGTAACCCTGATCGTAGTTTCCGTCCCTGAAGGTTTGCCGATGAGCGTAACCCTCAGCCTTGCCCTGAGTATGAACCGCATGCTCAAGACAAACAACCTGGTCCGCAAAATGCATGCCTGCGAAACGATGGGGGCGACTACGGTTATCTGTACCGACAAAACCGGTACGCTGACCCAAAACCAAATGCAGGTTTACCAGACCAATTTCTATAATCTCAAAGACCAGAAACTGGGAGACGATGAACTAAGCAACCTTATTAAGGAAGGCATTTCCGTTAACTCGACCGCCTTCCTCGACTTCTCGGAAGAGAAAGTAAAGACATTAGGTAACCCTACCGAAGCAGCTTTATTGCTTTGGCTGAACAGCCAGCAACAAAACTACCTGACATTAAGGGAGGAAGCGCCGGTCATGGACCAGCTGACCTTCTCGACCGAACGGAAATATATGGCGACAGTCGTTAAGTCGCCGCTATTGGGTAAAAAAGTACTGTACGTAAAAGGGGCACCGGAAATTGTACTGGCAAACAGCCAACGTGTAGCCATTGACAACACTTATAAACCGGTAGATGCCTGCAAGGCCGATATTGAAAAACAACTGCTGGATTATCAGAATCAGGCAATGCGTACACTCGGTTTTGCTTATCAGATTATTGAAGACGGACAGGACGAATCGTTCTTCGTCAATGGCCGCCTGCATAATACCAACCTGACCTATCTGGGAATCGTTGCGATCTCCGACCCTGTCCGTGCTGATGTTCCGGCCGCCGTACAAAGCTGTCTGAATGCTGGTATTGATGTAAAGATCGTAACCGGTGATACTCCGGGAACGGCCCGTGAGATTGGCCGTCAGATCGGAACCTGGAAACCGGAAGATACCGACCACAACATCATCACAGGTCCGGGCTTTGAAGCACTGACCGACGAAGAAGTGCTCGACCGGGTGCTGGATCTGAAAATCATGTGCCGCGCCCGTCCTACCGACAAACAACGCCTGGTACAGTTATTACAGAAGAAAGGTGCCGTAGTTGCCGTAACCGGCGACGGAACCAACGATGCTCCGGCCCTGAAAGCCGCCCAGGTGGGTCTTTCCATGGGAGACGGAACTTCTGTTGCCAAAGAAGCCAGCGACATCACGATTCTGGATAACTCTTTCGGAAGTATCACACGTGCCGTAATGTGGGGACGTTCCTTGTATCGTAATATCCAGAAGTTCCTCTTATTCCAGTTAACCATCAACGTGGCAGCCTGTCTGATCGTGCTGCTGGGTTCGCTGTTCGGGACCGAATCACCGCTCACCATCACGCAGATGTTATGGGTAAACCTGATCATGGATACATTTGCCGCCGGAGCATTGGCTTCCCTGCCCCCTAACGAACGGGTTATGAAGGATAAACCCCGCCGAAGCGGAAAAGATGGCGACTTTATCATCACCCGGCCGATGGCATACAACATCTTCGGAGTAGGTATTGCTTTCGTGCTGATCCTAATGGGAGTATTGTATTATTTCCATGCACAGACAGGACTGACGCCGCATGACTTGTCATGGTTCTTCAGTTTCTTTGTAATGCTTCAGTTCTGGAATATGTTCAATGCCAAGGCATTTATGGAAGGCCGTTCAGCATTCGCCAACCTGAAAGAGAGCAAGAGCTTCCTGTTTGTAGCCCTGCTTATCCTTATCGGTCAGTATCTGATCGTTACGTTTGGCGGAGAGATGTTCAATGTGGTTCCTTTGTCTTTGAAAGACTGGGGTATCATTATCGGTTCCAGCTCGCTGGTTCTCTGGATAGGTGAAATTGCACGAGGCATCAGCCGGCTTACTAAGAAGTAAGCCGGAATAAACAAATTCAGAGAATAACTTGCTGAGTTTGATTATAATATTTACATTTGCTCAAATAGAAAACAAAAAGATATATGGAAATAGAAATAAAGCACGGAACAGAGACAGTAATCTGTCTTTCCGGACAGCTGGATACACTGAGTTCACCTGATCTGGAAAAAGAGATTACCAATATACTTGAAGGTAATGCGCAAAATGTGGTGCTTGACGGTAGAAAACTCACATATATCAGTAGTGCGGGACTTCGCTTGCTTCTCATTCTGCAAAAAAAGATGAGCCAGAAAGGCGGAACATTTGTATTGAGGAATATCCAGGACAGCATTATGGAGATATTCAAAATAACAGGTTTCTCTTCTTTTCTTACCATTGAATAACAAGATTCAAACTCCGGTAGAATGACCAGCACACTACACATTAAAAATGATCCGGAACAACTTGCGCTCCTGTATGATTTTCTGGAAATGCAGGCCAAGAGTTGCGGAATCGACACAGCACTGCTAATGCAGATAAAGCTGGCAATGGATGAGGCTGTAACAAATGTTATTCAATATGCATATCCCGGTATGGAAGGAGATATAGGCATTGATATGGGGTGCGACAACGGACTATTGAAAATAGTCATAACCGACAACGGCATCCCATTTAATCCTTTGGAAACGCGGGAGCCGGATATTACACTTCCATTGGAAGAACGCCCGATCGGCGGACTAGGCATCTTTTTGGTAAAACAACTGATGACAGATGTCAGATACGAGCGTTCCGAAGGAAAGAATAGATTAACAATGACCAAAGAAATTCAGTAATATGGCCGACTTCGATATAAAAGAGATAGCTTCCCTCAAAAGACAGCTGCGCATCATAGAAAAACTGACGCTGGCAGGTTGGATACTCATTATTGCGGGTTTCTACTATGACTGGGACACAGTTCCCGGCATCATGCTGGTCGTGCAGATCGTTCTTTATATATTAAAGGGACGTCTACGGAAGAAGCTGAAACAAAAAGAATATCTGGCCAAAATAGTGGAAGAACGTACCATCGAACTCCGTATCCAGCGGGATCAGGTACTGAAAGAATCCGAAAAGCTATCGCAAGCGCTGGATGCCCTTGCCAAGGCTCAGGACGAACTGGTACGAAAAGAGAAGCTGGCTACTGTAGGGCAACTTACACAAGGGTTGGTGGACCGTATCCTGAATCCGGTGAACTACATCAATAACTTTGCCGGCCTGTCGGCTAACCTGATCAAAGACCTGAAAGACAACATCACGGACGAGCAATCTGTCATGACGAAAGAAATCTATGAAGACAGCATCGAAATACTCGACATGATAGAAGGCAACCTGCAAAAGATCAATGAACATGGCTGCAACACCGTCCGCATTGTCAAAGCGATGGAAGACCTGTTGAAAGACCGGCATGGCGATGTGACTTCGACCGACCTGTGCGACCTGTGCAAAGTAAACGTCGATGTCCTTAACAAACTATTCAAAAAAGAAATTGAAGAAAATCAGATACAGATACATATAGAATGCCCCGAAAAGCCGGTTATGGCTGAAATTAATATCGAACAGATGAACAAGGCACTGGGCAGCATTCTTAAAAACAGTATTTATGCATTGCTCCGTAAACTGCAAAAACAAAGTTTCTCTCCTTTTATTACTATAAAACTGGAAGAAAGAGGCAACAATACCGTATTTATCAGTATCTATGACAACGGGATCGGTATCGAAGACAGTATCAAGGATAAGATATTCGAACCATTCTTTACAACCAAACCTTCTGCCGAAGCAGCCGGTGTCGGGTTGTATCTCTGCCGTGAAGTTATCCTCAACCACCAGGGTTCGATCCTGGCAAAAAGCGAAAAGGATAACTATACTGAATTCTTAATTACAATTCCTATCAGTCAAAAAAGGATTAACAATGAATGAGAACACCCAAAAAGAAATTGAGAGGCTGAGGAAACAAATCAGCCAGCAGGAGAAGATGGCTTCACTCGGATTATTGAGTGCCGGCATTGCACATGAAATACAGAATCCTCTTAATTTCGTGATCAATTTCAGCAAAGTTTCGCAGAAGTTACTAAAGGATATGCAGGAAGTCCTGGATGAACTCGGGGACGCATTACCGGAAGACTCAGTCGAAGAGATCAAAGAGATCATGTCTGACCTGGAAGGTAATATGAGCAAGATAGAGGAGAACGGCAACCGGGCTTCGGGAATTGTGCGCGGTATCCTGCTTTATTCACGCGGCAAAGACGACGAATATATCCCGACCGACCTGCATCAGCTGACCAAAGAATATGTATGGCTTTCTTACCATGCGGTCAGGGCAAACAACAAAAGTTTCAATGTCGCGATACAGGAAGAGTATGCCGACGACCTGCCATTGGTAAAAGTTATTCCGCAGGATTTCAGCCGCGCCATACTCAACCTGATGAACAATGCCTGCTACGCCGTGTTCAGCAAGTCGAAAGAGATAGCCGATGCAACCTATCAGCCAACCATCAGGATATGCCTGAAAAAAGAGGGTGACCGTATAAACCTGAGCATAGAAGACAACGGACAAGGAATTTCGGAAGAGACAAAAAAGAAACTCTATACGCCTTTCTTCACGACAAAACCGATCGGTGAAGGCACCGGCCTCGGATTGTCGATCACTAAATCGATTATCGAACAAAAACATAACGGTACGATCGGGATGGATTCACGCCCCGGCGAATATACCCGTTTTACTATTTCTATTCCTATCCAACAATAACAGAGACAAAAGTCATGGCTATAAAAATATTAAGTGTAGACGATGAATTAGACCTGGAAAGGTTGCTTACCCAATATTTCCGTCGCAAGATAAAGAAAGGAGAATATGAATTCTATTTTGCGCACGACGGACTGGAAGCACTTCAACTAATGCTTGTCCAACCGGATTTCGATGTGATATTAAGTGACATCAATATGCCGGAAATGGACGGACTGACCTTGCTTGCCAAAATCAACGAAATGCAAAATCCGGCTCTAAAATGCATCATGGTTTCAGCCTACGGAGATATGGACAATATCCGTAGTGCCATGAACCAGGGAGCATTCGACTTCACGACCAAACCGATCAATCTGGAAGACCTGGAACGTACGATCGAAAAGGCAGCCGAACAAATATCATTCATCAAAAAAGCACAGCAGGAGCATTCGCAACTGGAATCCATCCGTAACGACCTTCACATCGCCCAGGAGATTCAGCAAACGATCCTGCCGAAAACATTTCCTCCGTTTCCCGAACTGAAAACGTTCGATATCTATGCCTATATGAATGCGGCAAAATATGTGGGAGGCGACTTCTACGATTTCTTCCGCATAGACCAGGACCGTTTGGGATTTGTTATTGCAGACGTTGCCGGCAAAGGTGTCCCGGCTGCCATCTTTATGGCGATCAGCCGGACTGTCATCCGGACAATTGCACTGACGGAAAACTCGGCAGCCATGTGCATGCAACGCTCAAATACTTTCCTTTGCCAGGAGAACGTTAATGAAATGTTCGTAACAGCATTTTACGGAATACTGAACCTGAATACCGGTCTTGTTACATATTGTAATGCCGGTCATAATCCTCCGGTTCTAATGAAGGCAGACAACACGGTTGTATCAGTCCCGCTCACAAACGACTTTATATTGGGCGGCGTAGAAAACATGACTTATCACGAAAAGACATTGCAGTTATCACCCGGCGACAACCTGCTGCTCTATACGGACGGAATAACAGAGGCGATGAATAGCTGCCACGAACAGTACAGCGAAAAACGTTTGCTGGAAAACTGCCGGGAATTGATCGGAAAGAGTCCCAAAGAAATTGTAGACAGAATAACGGAAACGGTAGGAAAATTCGTTGTAGGAGCCGTACAATCAGATGATATCACCTTGTTGTCTATTACCTATCAGGGATAAAAGACTTCCACAGAATAATAAAAAGGAGATGCCTCGGTCGGAACATCTCCTTTTTTATATACATTATATATATGTACTTATTTCAGTAAAGCATCACGGATACCCATAATCTCTGCATTAGCAGCTCTGGCATCCTGGATAGTTCCGACTTTTTCCTTCAACGGGCTGATAGTTGTACCCAACTGTTGCAGGTCAGGATAGTAAGAAGCCAGGTCAGCTACTACTTCTTCCAGCATAGTCACACGTTTCAGCATATTCTCAGAAAGTCCGGCAGATGTAGCATCTCCTTTGATAACCAATGTCGGATTAGCAAGCAGACAAGCATATTCAGCAGAAGAGGCACCTAAGATTTCAATCTGTACATCAATCTTGTTTTCGGCAGCCATCTTGTCAATGATCTTATCTTCCTGTGCATTCATGAAAGCCTGCAACTGTTCTTTGGTTGCATCTTTCGGAGCTTCCTCTTTCAGGATATCGAGTACAAAAGAAACATTCAGGTCTGTAGCCAGTTTTACAATGGCTCCTTCTACTTCTGCTGTTGGCTGACCGATCGCTTTCAATACATTGTAATCAGCCATATACATACCGAGTGCACGCGCTTTTTGTGTAGCAGTACTTAGTTCGGCAGCTTTAGCAACAGGCAACATATAAGTTAAATCACCCACTTTTACCTGAACTTCACCGCTGGACAAACGATAAGGAATTTCTGACTCCGGCATATCAGCCAGGAATTTAACAGTTTCCTGTTTTACTTCTTCGGTTAACAAATCTTTCGGTGCTTTACCTGCTATAACGGCAGCTTCTTCCGTCTTTTCGGCTTCATTTGATTTTTTAGCTCCGTTGCAGGAAATCATGCCCACCATTAATGCGGCTATTGCAAGCACGCTTATTACACTCTTTTTCATGTTACTTTATTTAATAATTTATATTCCAGCTTTTTTATTCTTCTTTCAGACGTCCCGGAAACTCTGCGAATATAGCGATAATAGCTAATAATGCAAAGAAACCTATAATCAATAAATTAAAATTATAGGTAGAAATTAACATACTGCCCAGTTTTTTCTCATAAGAATAGAAAGGAGCCCTGCCAAACGGATTATCCGGCACTATATAAATCTGACCGACGGCCGGATAGATACGATGCCCATGCTCTTTATAAAAGTTACGGCCACCGGCTCCCATAACCAGGTCTTCGATAGCTGAATTATGATACTTTTTCTTCTGTTCGGTTACCCATTCACTCCCTTTTTCACGTATATCCTTTTCCTGTATCTGATCCAGATAAGCCGTAAAGTTACGAGCACGCTCGTGCAAAGCCGAATCTACCTTATCCAGATACGACAGAAAACTTTCACCTTCACTACGGGGAGCGATACGGGCGGCACGTCCCAATACGGCAAGTTCATTTTCTACCGTCAGACGTTTGTCCGGATCATCTTTTCCCTCCAGTTGTTCAGCCAGGCGACGCACTTCTTTCGAATGTATATTTTCATAGTACTGCGCCAGATATTTTTCCCGCTCTATAGGGAAGTAAGCCTGATTGTAAGCATTATCGGCAAATTGCTCTACCATCAAGGCCTCGAAAGCCCAACGCGAAGGGATAATATCACCGATCAACGGGACCTTATTTTCCTTTGAAGCACTGGTATTCAAATCATCAAACTTGATAATCAATCCACAAAGCAATATCTGCGGGATCAATAGAAGAGGAATGGTTATATAAATCGCAACGACAGAGTTCATCGACTGTGATAAAATCAGTCCCGTCAGGTTTGCCAGAAAAGAAGTTATCCAAAGAATGCTCCACCAAACACCAAACATCTCCCATCCTACCCCTATGATCGTATTTCCCACTAAAATAAAAAGTAAGGACTGAAGTCCGGATACTCCCAGCAGGTAAACCATTTTAGATGTAAGATAGCTGCTACGGCTTAACCGGAGGAAATGTTCCCGCTTCAGGACAGGCCGGTCTTTTATAATCTCTTCGGCACTTATACTTAATCCCATAAAGGTGACCACAATAACCGACATAAAGATATAAGACACAAAATTCTTGTTAGCCAGCAAAGTATATTCGTCACCATCGACATACCGGGTAAGCAAGGCAACGATCAGCGCCAGTAACGGAGCTTCGAGCAACGTAATTGCCAGATATTGCTTATTAACCAGTTTTGTCCGGATATTCCGTTCCAGGAAAATACAAAACTGTTTGAACCAGGTCGGTTTTTTCTGCTTGCTGTCAGGCAGTTCCTTCTCCTCAACCGGTGTATAGGACGGACGCGACGAAATATATTTCTCGTGCCATTCTTCAGGTGTAAACTTCCGGATGTTCGTCTGGTTTCCGGAGTCATCGATCTTCTTCGAGTCGATAATATTCAGGATCAGTTCCGGATTCACATTCCCGCAGGTACTGCAAACACTGATATCCGGATCGGTATATTTCGCAGCTTGCTTGAAATAAATAATCGCTTCGATCGGATTTCCGTCATAAATGGGATAACCTCCCCGGTCCAGTAACCAGAGACGATCGAATAATTTATAGATTTCAGACGATGGCTGGTGGATATTGACAACGACCAGCTTCCCCCGGTGCGTCTGTTCTTTCAGCAACATGATAACCTTCTCGGAATCGGATGAAGATAAACCGGAGGTCGGCTCATCCAGATACAGGATAGCCGGTTCACGGATCAGTTCAAGGGCTATATTCAACCGTTTCCGCTGTCCCCCGCTGATCGTTTTACGGATGGGGGAACCTACTTCCAGGTCTTTTATCCCTTCCAGGTCCAATTCTTTCAATACATTTTCGACCCGCGCTTTGATTTCCTGATCCGAAAGACGGGCAAAACAGAGACGTGCCGTGAACAAAAGGTTCTGATACACGGAAAGTTCTTCTATCAACAAGTCGTCCTGCGGAACAAAACCGATCAACTGACGGGCTTCGGGAGCATCCAACGGATAACCGTTCACCGTAATACGACCCTCATCGGGACGGATATTCCCGTTCATGATACCCAACAAAGTAGATTTACCGACTCCGCTTCCTCCCATTATCGCGACCAACTGGCCCGATTCCAGGTTAAAAGAAAAGTTATGCAAACCGTTGGTACTATTCTTAAAAGTAAAGTTCAAATCTCTACCGTTCAGGAATATGGCTTCCTTCCGTTCATTCTTATTATATACGGTCACCAGATCACTGTAATAAACCGGAAGAAACAACGGTCCCTTCAACACGCTACTATGCTGCCAGGCATAAAAGATACCCGACGACAAAGGAATATCGTTCATGAAAACGACACCTGAACCATAGTAAGTAAAGATTTGCTTGTCAAACCGCCGGATAAAGAGTACACGAATAAAACCGTCCATCCCTTTACGAGTGATATGATTCCCTATGGCGGCATCCTCTCCACTGATAGTCAATAAAGAAGAAGATGGCTTTCCGGTAATAAAAGCAAGTATATCGTCAAACTCTTCTTGCGGAATAGCAAAAATATCAGCCACCAGATGAAAGAGTGGCAAATGATTCTCAAACTCTTCCGAGTTCGAATAGGCGAACTCCACAAAGCGGACCAGAAGAAGCAACTGTTCTTCCGCCACCAGCTTTACCTTCATCTGTTCACAGATATTGCGTATCACATTCTCCTTATCTACAGGAAAAAGCGGATCATCGTACATGCTGCGCAACTCACTGTATAACTCAATATACTCTTTATGGGAACGGACACCGAAATGACTGGATAAATAGAAATGAACTGCACGGCTCGCCTGTTGTTCTTCGATACGTACAGCCGAAGCAAAGACAGCAAACAGATTCAACAAACCGTTCAGAATGGTCTCATTCATATATAAATAATTTACAGGCAAAGATAAAATTTAATATGCTAATATGTCCCCTTTGGCAGAGTTAAAATGCTTTATTCCGAAAAAGAGGTGTCAACAAGAATCACCAAAGGATTAGCATATCCGCCAAAGGGGACGTCCTTGAAGGGGGGGGCGAATAACACGCAATGATTGAACTCATTTCTTATTATTATCTACAACATCCACAACACCAGGTATAGTTTTCTATTTATCAGTTAATTATAACATGGTTGCAGATAAAAAAACATCTACAACAACAGGACGGTATCTACCACTATTTGCCACCTTTCAAAGACTACATGCAATCATCTTACACTTGTGAGGTATTACCATTATCTCTATGTGTCCATTACTGCTGTCCGGTATGGTTTATTTGTTTTTATGCTGTCTAAACCTTTGTTTTGTGCGGAGAAAACAAAAGTTTCCTCCGCAAGAAACTTTTATTCATCCTTACCCCTTTCTCCATCGAAAAGCAAAATAATGCATAAAGTGGTAGATAGAAGATGATAATTGTAGATATTCCTCCACCTGCAACCATCACATAAAATGCTTATTTATAAAACATTCAGAAGGAAATTGTAGATATTGTAGATACTATAGACTATTTAATTTTTTCTGAGAAAGTATTTTGATTTTAGGATATGATTCACTATTTGTCAGTTTTGAACTATCCGATTATTGACCGGTTGTACCTGGCTCCCCTCTCGAGAGGGGGAAGGGGGTGTGTCATATCCCCGCCATACAACCACCATAATCAGAGTCACTTGACTATTAAAGGTTCATTTGCCGTCTGCTTCAGCTGACGGTTTACAAGTTGTTTCTCTCTTTTGGCTTCAGCCACATTTCTCCTAGATAGAAAACTGTAAGAAATGGGACTAAAGTCCAATGAGATATACCCTTTACTAATCCGTCAGCTGAAGCAGACGGCAAATAAACCTGTTACAAGGCTTGTTTTATTGACTGGCTTTAACACACCCCCTACCCCCTCTCAAGAGGGGAGCCAGTTACAACCAGTCAATAAACAGATAATTGCACTTAAACTTCCTTACCCAACTGAAACGAGTAGCTGGCATGAGAATTATTGGTGGGAAGATGAATCTGAAGAAGATCACTTCAGATAGTTATTATATATATTTGTCTCATTAATCAATTAATAATATGGCAAGAACTGTAAATTATTCAAAGAAAATCGGCCATAATCTTTTGTTTTTTGCGACAAACGCTGCGACAAACAGAAATGCCTATGCACAGGTAAATTGTCGTTTTTTTTAAAAGATTGCACGCTAAGAAAAAGAAAACAGCGACCATTAAGTCGCTGTTTATGTTACTATTAAGAAGAGAGCCGAAAGCCGGACTCGAACCGGCGACCTATTCATTACGAATGAATTGCTCTACCAACTGAGCTATTTCGGCAACTTTATATATTACTTTGCTACTTGTTTTTCAATCCGGGCGCAAAGATAAAAACTCTATTCGACATCTGAAAGAAGTTTTGTCAAAAAATCATCTAAATCTGCATCCAAATCTTTCAACAGCGGATCATCTGCCCGTAATACTTCATCATCGAGGAAGAGAAGTTCCTCTATTACAACAAAATCCTCATCCGTCAGACTGATAGAGAAAGGTTTCATGATATGGGGACTTTCAAAAACAGTTTTCGCTACTAAAAGAGTCAGCACAGATTTTACGGTGTTGGCTACCTGTTTATTGAATTGCTCTTCTTCACAAGGACAACCTACCCAATCAAAAACGATAACCTTATCCAGTAACCGTTCATCTTCATCATAGATTTGCAGTTCTCCGCTTTCAGCATCCGCCTGAACATATAAATCGCTGTAATAGCCGTTAGAATCTTCAGCTGTCAGCTTACCGATAGCAGAAGTAAATGTTGTCTCCAGGACAGACTGAATCTTTGCATTATTTGCACTCATAACTCTTTTTTTATTCTTTTTTCGAATCGTCTGTCAAAAGTAATAATAATTCGGAGAATATATGATATTATTCACCAAATTGCATGTTAAGTTTTTTATCGGAACGGATACGGTTACGCAACACTTCTATATAAAGTGCTAACAGTTTAGTATTCTTACCGTCCTCACCTTCGCTTTTCCTAAATAATTCGTATGATTTATTTGCCCATTCATAGGCCTCGTCCAGGTTGGTCTTCATTTCATTGCCCAAAGCCAGATTGGAAGCAGCTTTGGCTTTAGCTTTCGGACTGTTCGATTTTTCATAGAGATGCATCCAGTGTTCAACGGCCTTATCCCATTTTTCTGATTGCGCATAGGCAGAAGCCTCTTTCCAACGGGATCCCATAGCATTATAATACCAGCGCGTTTCGCTATTCCAGTGAGGTACAAAATTAGGACTGGCCTTCGCTCCAATGTATTCGGCAGAAGCACGTAAAGCATTTTCGGATGAAGGTAAATACCTGTCAAGAAGGATCAGATTCGGTGCGTCTTCCATAAAGAAAAGGCTGTCAGCCACATAGACAGTAGCTAAGGGATTCGGCCTGCTGGGAAGATAACCACGCACAACACCGGACATTTTCACCTGGATCTCTCCTTCTACATAACCCTCAGCAAAAGCCACCACATTTTTCCTGGACTCAAACAACATCCGGTCCAGGGATATCACAGCATCCGATCCGGTTTCGTCACATAATGCCTGTACCTGATCCTGAGTCAATTTTTTATCCTCGTAATAAACATCATCTTTGCGGACAGCATCGTGATAGAGAAGAACGTCATTAAAATAGGACATATCTGCCATCGACCTGCCCAGTCCGCGACAAACGTCAAACAGGGCACTGTCGGCTTTCACCTTACAAGTATCCACCTTGTCACCAAACAGGTTGAACTCACACCCGACATCATCCGGCTGAGGAACAGCGTTATTCACAACAAGAATCTTTCCTACACTTTTCGGAAATGTTATTTCGGCAGGGTTGTAAGTATCAATACCCACATAGCTAACAGAACTACAGGATGCCAATAAGCAAACACTCAATAAACAATACGCAACTCTCATCACTTTTCACTATTAGAAGGAGGCGCAAAAGATTGCGCCTCTAATTATACAATATCACTCACCGCCTTGAAATAGCCGATCGATTCAGCTATACCCAGGAAAGGATCTTTCATATCCTTTTCATATTCAAGGCTGCACATTCCGGTATAGTTCACCTCACGCATCATTTTCATCAGCGCAGGGAAATCAATCTTTCCACGACCGATTTCTATACCGACACCTGCTTTCGACGAATCCGTCACGTCCTTGATATGCATATCAAACACACGGGTATGATATTTTTTCAGGTCGGCGACCGGATTACATCCGTTACGCAGGTCATGACCGATATCCAGACACATTCCGATACGCGGATCCAGGTCTTTCGTATGTTCCCATACATCTGTTGCATCCGGATATGTTTTAATATCGGGCCCATGCAAATGGATCGCATAGTGGAAGTCATACTCTTTTACTTTCTTATCCACATAAGGAAGCAATTCGTAATTGGGTACGCCCACAATCAACTTCACCCCTACGCGTTTCGCATACTCGAAACCACGGTCAATTTCCGCTTCACTCTTCATATATATAGGACCAACAGCATAGCCGGTAACATTATGAGCAGCACATTTCTCATGAAATGCCTTGATCTGTTCTTCGTTACTATCCAGCGGCAGATGGAAATCCTTAATGCAAAGATAATGAATATCGAGTCTCTGCAATGTCTTCAGAGTAGTATCCAAATCAAAATTAACAAATGTATAACCAGCCATCCCCAAACGCCAGGGGTTTATTGACTTCGCCGCCTTTGGAATGATCCGGTCCGGCAAACCGGCTTTTACTACGCCTGCCGATCCTAACAATAATGCACCGGCAAGTCCTTGTCTAAAAAATTTTCTTCTAGAATTCTCCATGGTATAATTATGTAAATAATATGTTACGGCTTTTTGTCAGCAAGTTAGTAAGAATTTGCGTAAGACGGTTACAATCGGTATAAAAAAGTTGTGGCGGACACTCATTTAATTCCAATTTAACGTTCTCCAGCATCCTGAGTTGTATTACATTATATATCTGTGTGCAAAAAATTAAATAGACTATACCTTTTTAACAAAAAAACAAAAAGTCCCATATTTGTCTGATTCAGAACAAATATGGGACCTATAATAGGGTAAAATAGCGTTTTACTTCTTCAAAGCGGCAATGCTTTCTTCGATCGACTTGATCTTGCTTTCGGCATCCGCCTGTTTCTTGCGTTCCATTTCGATCACTTTTGCAGGAGCTTTGCTTACAAAACTTTCGTTACTTAGCTTCTTCTGTACGGAAGCAAGGAACCCCTGCTGGTATTTCAGTTCTTCAGCCAGTTTTGCCAATTCTTCTTCCACATTGATCATATTGCCCAGAGGAACAGCATATTCAGTTGTACGAACCAGGAAAGAAACAGCACCGGCCGCTTTATCGTCAGTCTTTGTAAATTCAGACAGGTTACACATCTTGGCAATAACCGGATTGAAAGCATCATTATGATCGCCTAAAACCTGTAAAGCCAATGTATCCTTGTTCGGAATATTTTTCTGCAAACGAATAGTACGGACACCGCTAACAATTTCTTTCACTACATCAAAAGCATCCAGGTAGGCGTTATCGACCGGAGCTACTTCCGGCATCAAAGCCACCATCAAACTTTCACCTTCCTTGCGCGGTTCCAATGCCTGCCACAATTCTTCCGTAATGAACGGCATGAACGGGTGAAGCAAACGAAGCAAGGCATCGAAGAAACCGAGTGTCGCATCGTAAGTCACCTTATCGATCGGCAACTGATAACCCGGCTTGATCATTTCCAGATACCAGGAAGAAAATTCGTCCCAAAACAATTTATAGATCATCATCATTGCCTCACTCAAACGGTATTTGCTGAACAGGTCGTCCACTTCGGCAATCGTCTTGTCCAACTGCATCTTAAACCACTTAACAGCAGTTGCCGATGCTTCCGGCTGTGGGATCTTATCATCTACCGTCCAACCTTTGATCAGACGGAAGGCATTCCATATCTTATTATTAAAATTACGTCCTTGTTCACACAATGCCTCATCGAAAGGAATATCGTTACCGGCAGGTGCAGCCATCATCAGCCCCATACGGACCCCATCGGCTCCATACTGTTCGATCAGCAGCAGCGGATCGGGAGAGTTTCCTAATGATTTCGACATCTTACGTCCCAGTTTGTCACGAACGATACCGGTAAAGTACACATTCTTGAACGGCATATCTTTACGGTATTCATAACCAGCCATAATCATACGGGCAACCCAGAAGAAGATAATATCCGGTCCTGTCACCAGGTCGCTGGTCGGATAGTAGTAATTGATTTCTTCGTTATCCGGATTATTGATACCGTCAAACAAAGAGATCGGCCACAACCAGGAAGAAAACCAGGTATCCAGACAGTCGTCATCCTGACGCAGATCGGCCATTGTCAATGCCGGATTCTTCTCTTTTGCCAGTTCCAATGCTTTTTCTGCTGTCTCGGCTACTACATAACCACCTTCCGGCAGATAATAAGCCGGGATACGGTGTCCCCACCATAACTGACGACTGATACACCAGTCCTTGATGTTTTCCATCCAGTGACGGTATGTATTCTTGAACTTAGGCGGATAGAATTTAAGTTCGTCATTCATAACCGGTTCCAAAGCAATCTGAGCCAGATGTTCCATTTTCAGAAACCACTGCATAGACAACTTCGGTTCGATAGGAACGTTTGTACGTTCAGAATAACCGACTTTGTTTTCATATGCTTCTACTTTTTCCAGCAGGCCGGCTGCTTCCAAATCTTTCTCGATCTGCTCACGAACATCAAAACGATCCATACCGATATATAAACCGGCTGCTTCGCTCAATGTACCGTTATCGTTGAAAATATCGATAGATGGCAAGTTGTATTTCTCACCCAGCATATAGTCATTTACGTCATGCGCCGGAGTTACCTTCAGACAACCTGTACCGAATTCGATATCTACATAATCGTCTTCGATAACCGGGATCACGCGGTTTACCAGTGGAACGATTACCTTCTTACCTCTCAGGTGCTGGTTCTTCGGGTCGTTCGGATTGATACACATGGCAGTATCGCCCATGATCGTTTCCGGACGGGTGGTTGCAACAACAGCATAACCGTCTTCACCTTCGATCTTATAACGGAGATAATATAATTTACTATGTTCTTCCTTATAAATTACTTCTTCATCGGAAAGAGCAGTCAGAGCTTTCGGATCCCAGTTTACCATACGTACACCGCGATAGATCAGTCCTTTTTCAAACAGGTCTACGAATACTTTCAATACGCTTTCCGAACGTTTTTCGTCCATCGTGAAAGCCGTACGGTCCCAATCGCAGGAAGCACCCAGTTTGCGCAACTGTTTCAGGATAATACCTCCATGTTCTTCTTTCCATTCCCAGGCATGTTTCAAAAATTCGTCGCGGGTCAGGTCCGTTTTCTTGATGCCCTGCTGAGCCAGTCTGTTTACAACCTTCGCTTCAGTAGCGATAGAAGCATGGTCGGTGCCCGGTACCCAACAAGCATTTTTCCCAAGCATGCGGGCACGACGGATCAGGATATCCTGAATGGTATTGTTAAGCATGTGTCCCATATGAAGTACGCCGGTGACGTTAGGGGGCGGAATGACGATTGTATACGGCTCACGGCCGTCTGGTTTCGACTTGAAGAAGCCGTTATCCAACCAATACTGATACCACTTTCCCTCTACTTCGGCGGGGTTGTACTTACTTGCAATTTCCATATTGTTTTGTTCTAATTATATCCTTATTAAACATAGGCCAACCAGCCTGTTATTTTTGATTTGCAAAGGTACAAAAAATATTATCATATAGCATGTTCCGCCTATAAAATCAGGATACATCAATCGTTGATCCCTACACCGAACTGCGTCTGTTGCCTTTCAACATCTTTCACTTTCAATTGATTTAATTCTTTACGTAAACGTTCGTTCTCCCTTTCCAGATCACTTTTGTTAATGGAAAGATTAACTACAGAGCGGGATTGTCCGGATAAGGATAACTCTTTCTGTGAGAAAACTTCTTTTTGATCATTTGCTACACTTTCAAACTCCAGTATCCCCTCCAACGGACGTGACTGCCCCGGATTTTGCATGGAAGCACTGATTTTGATTTTACCCGACTTTGTTGTCGATTGTACCAGGACCGGAGCAGAACCCCAAACGACCGGACACGGATTGGTATCCACGGAAGCATCTCCCAGCAAACGTCCCTCACCTGCTATCTCAAACCGGATAACTGAATTATTCAAACGTTTTACCGTTCCGCGCTTATCTACGATTTCGGCAATAACAGTTACCACATCGGAGCCATCCGCTTTCAAAGGAACCTGCTCATTGTCCAGACGAAGAGAAATATGATCAGCCTGACCGGACGGATAGCGTTTATCACTCACTACAACTTTCCCGTCTATCAATCCCTCGGCCAGCAGATACGCATCATCCTGCCTTCCCGAACGTGCCATCGCTTTCCATTCCATAAAATGAAATGCATCCGCAAAAGTTATTATAGGAGACGGCATGCCTTTATGATCAGGATCTTTCTTATAAATATATTCTTTTCCACTCTTGAAGACTGTTAAACGTACTTCATCACAATTGGAATACACAGTCACATCTTTCGGTGAAAAAGGTGTAAGTTCATGTGCTATATAGATCATCGGTCCATTATCCGCAATCAAATCGCTTTTTTCCGGAGAACGCTGCGACATAAACATATAATAAGACGCTTTCGGCTGGCGAAAAGCATCCATAATTCCGCCATAAAAAGGATCGGCATGATAACCGCGCTGATGATCGAACGAATGCCAGAAACAGGCACCGACAATCTGGTCGGGTTTATTGCAGATCGTTTCATAACATAAAACCGGATAATCCTTTACATAAGACGGATTCGCATAATGCTCCGCCTGAAGCAGCATCGGTACTTCTCCCCATCCCCGTGCCACACGGCTATCCGAGTTCTGGGCATTCCAATCGTCGACATTATCTCCCCATTCACGAATGAAATAGGTTTTATCTGTCCGTAATTTCGATTCGATCGGACGCAATAACAAGGAATAATAATGATCTCCAGCCGCCCCGTCATCACAAGCCGCAATACTATAAGGATACGGATATTCTTCCAGGCAAATATCCAATGCCTTTTTGGCAAAATCCTCCGGATAATGCGTCTCATTCAGGATTGGTTCCCAAAAGAACAAAGAAGCATGATTACGATGTATACGGATCATATTCCGTATATCCGAATAAAGGCGTTCTCCAAAGACCGGTTCTTTATTCCAGAATTGCCAACCCGGAACTTCAACCAGCGCAAACAAACCTAATTCATCACAGGCATCCATAAAAGCCGGGTCTATCACATAATGGGTTCGAATAACCTTCAAACCCGCATCACGCAACTTCTTAGCATCCCTCCACTGCATCGAATTCGGTAAAGCATTACCTAAAACGGCAAAATCCTGATGCCGGTTCGTCCCCATTATCTTTCCTTCGTAAGGTTTGCCGTTTATCCACAGGCCTTCCGTTTGCCTGAATTCTATACTTCTGATACCCACTCTCTGACGATAACCGTCCACAACCTGGTCATTAGCTCCTTTGACCATCACTTCCAAATCATATAAATAAGGATGATCGGGACTCCATAAAGAAGGTGCGTTAATTTTCATTGAACCAACAGCATACGAAGCATTTCCCCTCTTCACAGTCAACTTCTTCGATACACGCTTGACAAGTTCACCTGATTTCTTTTTCAACTCAAAAGTAACCGTAACATTTTTATCGTTTGCCGAATTATTGCGGATATGGGCTTTCAGGTTTACAAGGGCACTTTTTTCAGATACATCTGCGTAAGAAACGAACAAACCTCCTCCTGCCACTTCATCCTCATAATTCGCATTGGTTATAAACACGTCATTATGTGCAACCAGCCAACAATCACGGTAGATACCACCGAAATAAGTAAAGTCCAGTAGATTTTGCGGTTTACCGACCGGATAAGAAGGGTCATCGCTATTATCCGCTTTTACAGCTATCACATTCTCTTCACCCCATTTCAGAAAATTCGTTACATCCAGTATAACAGGCAAATATCCGCCATAATGCTTTTTTAACAACTGCCCGTTCACATAGATTTCACTTTTTCCCATGATCGCCTCGAAATGGATGAACAACTGTTTTCCTTTCAGATGTTCATCCGGAGTAAAACGTTTACGATACCAGGCAATACCCTGATAGTTGGCACAACCGCTGGCTTCCATCGGCAGATACTCCAATCCGTGCGGAACAGAAACAATCTCCCAGCCGGAATCATCAAAATTCACGGCATAAGGAGTTCCCTGTACATCACCTTTTATAAACCTCCATGCCAGATTCATGGAATAAACTTCACGGCCAGTATTGGGTAATTCATAAAAACCGGCAGTCGAGAATTCCGGTAACCCTAAGGCGGACAGATTTAATGTCAATACCCAAAATAGCAACACTAAAATATTCTTTTTCATAAAATAGTCTGTTATTAGAATCAATCATTTTTACATTTAGAAAGAAACCCCGAATCTTCTTCCGTAAATTCAGATCCGGGGTTCTCCAACCTAGTCATTAACCATCGTTACCAATCTTTATTCTGCACCAAATTCGGATTGTTATCTATTGCTTCCTGAGGAATCGGGAACAAATACATTTTATCATTCCAGAAACGTTCTTCTACAAACTTATTATCCATTGCATCACTGATAGCCTTCAAACGAGCTCCATATACTTTGCCGGATTTCACCTTATCGGCAATATGCCAACGAATAATATCGAAATAACGCAACCCCTCAAAGGCTGTTTCTATACGTCTTTCATGACGCAACTTTTCACGTAATACGGATTGAGAAGCCATTGCGATATCGGGCATCCCCGCCCGTTGACGGATCTGATTAATCAGAGCGACAGCTTCACCCAGATCCTGACTTAATTCAATCAAAGCTTCTGCCCGCATCAAAAGAACATCTCCATAACGTAGGATCGTCATATTCTTCTGACCACGTGTACGGTCTGCATATTCACCCTGCAAATCCACCCACTTTGTAACCAGAAAACCGGTCATATGCGTTTCTTTCTTCACATAATCCTTACTGTCCGGATCATCCACACCATAACGGGATAAAACATTCCCACCAACTTTCCATTCCCAATACGGCCACATGATCGTTGCTGCCAGACGAGGATCGCGGAAATCATATTCTCCGCGATGCGTTTCAGCCTCCGCATCTTTCCTTTTCTGGAAATATTCACACCCCAGAGATTCACATTCGGATACCGGATGACCGTTCACACATTCATAATCGTCCACCAACTCCTGCAACCCCAACACATGGGACCAACCGGCATAAATGGAAGAGGCCGGAGATAAGTTACGATTCAGTTCATGTACAACCAACGGAGAACTGTATTGATGTTCAAAAATCACTTCCTTATTGCTGGCATCAGCCTGTGGACGGAATAATTCTTCATAATTGGGGTGAAGTTCGTATTTCCCGGATTTGATTACCTCATTCGTATAATAAAGTACTTTTTCATAATTCTTCTCATACAGATAAACACGGGAAAGGAAAGCATTCACTACCTGTTTACTTACACGACCGCTTTCTGTTACGGATACCTTATCGATATTCGGCAGCACACCTTCTTCCAGTTCTTTCAGTACAAAATCCAATACTTCCTGTCGAGGTTGCCGGGACGTTTCACGAGCTTCTGCCACACTCAACGTCTTAGTGATCAAAGGCACATCCCCGAAAAAGAAAACCATATTGTAATAAACAAAGGCGCGAATAAAACGCACTTCCGCATTAAAACGAAGATATTCTTCTTCCGATATCAGGTTTCTTGCCTTCTCAATACCCTCCAATATGTAATTCAGCTTAGCAATAGAAGCATATTTCCATTCATCTTTAACCGCAGCGCTTTGGGTCGTATAAGTCCCGTTGCCAATCTCTTTGTATTTTGCTTCACGGTGTGTCGCATTGTCACTGATACAATCACGGAGCACCACTTCATTCGGACCATACACATATTGATAGGCTCCTTTCACCATCATTTCCGTCTGGTTTTTATCCCCCCACCATTGATCTTCGGAAATCTGATCCAAAGGAGGAGTGGTCAAGAAACTGTCACATGAAGAAACACCTAGCACCATCAGGGCTGCACATATATATATTTTTATTGATTTCATTTTTCCAGCTTTTTAAAATTGAACATTTAAACCAAATGAATATGTCCGGGCAAACGGATAAGATACGGATTTATCAGACTCCGGATCCATACCCGGCACAAAATCGGAAACAGTAAACAGATTATTAGCAGAGAAATAGATACAAACTCTGTCAAAACCTGCCGGTCTCAATATTTCACGCGGAATAGTATATCCAATCTGTAAATTCTTCATACGGAAATATCCGGCATTGATCATCCAGTAATCAGACTGCTGATAATTATGCGTTCCATCGTCCTTATTCAAAATACGCGGATATTTGGCTCCTGTATTTTCCGGTGTCCAGTAATCCAAATGATGTTCAAAAATGGAAGAATCATAAAACGGTCTGACAAAATTATCCATTATAATCCGGTCTTTCTGCCCGATCCCCTGGAAGAACATATTCAAATCAAAGTTCTTGTAATCAAATCCCAGATTCACACCATACAAGAAATGCGGGTTCGGATCACCTATCACAACACGGTCGTTAGCATCGATCTTATCATCTCCATTCTGGTTTTTATAACGTATATCACCGGCTGCCGTATTGGAATTCTGGAAAGGAGCATTGGCCACCTCTTCATCAGACTGGAATAACCCCATCGATTCGTATCCGTAAATAGAGTTATAAGGCAATCCGACTGCCGTATAAGTGTCGGAACCTTTCCACGGACCTGTATCCCCCAAGTCGATTACTTCATTCCGGTTATCCGACAAGTTACCCGATATACTATAACCAAAATCATTGATCCGGTCATTCCAACTTAAAGTCAACTCCCAACCTTTGTTACGCACCTCACCGATATTCATATTCGGTTTACCGAAACCATATTCCAACGGTACAGGCATTTCCAACAAAATATCTTTTGTATTTTTGATATAATAGTCGCCCGTAAAGTTTAAGCGACTGTTCAACATTTTAACATCCAGACCGAAGTTCAACATATCCGTATGTTCCCAGGTTAAATCCGTGTTTCCGATTGTTTTCAAAGATGCAATCTGCTGATAAGCATTATTCAGGATTAAACCACCTGTAGAGATCAATGTATAACTCGGATAAAGACCTAATCCTGTTGCACTACCGGTTTGCCCCCAAGACGCTCTGATCTTCAGATCATCCAAGTAATTATGTGTCCCTTCCATAAACGACTCCTGGGAAATTCTCCATGCACCGGCTACAGACGGGAAGGTAGACCAACGGCTTCCTTTCGCAAAACGGGAAGAAGCATCTGAACGCATACTTACAGATAAAATATATTTATTGTCGTAATCATAATTGATACGGCCGATAAAAGAAGCCAACGCCCAATGCTCACCGTTACCGTCATTACTCCAGTTATCCTTTGGTCCCGGATTCAACTCCCAGATAATATCGGTCGGATAGCCGGAACGGGCACCTTTCAGCCAGTCTGTATTTTCACTTTCCTGCTGGTAACCAGCCAGAATATCCAGGTTATGAACGCCAAAACTTTTCTTATAGTTCAACAAAGCCTGCAAATTATAGTAAGCGTTGTAATCACGACGATCGGTGAAAGAGTTCAGTCCGTTTTCAAACTCTTCCCCAGTGAAATAGTTTTTATAAAACGTCTTACGCCCCCTTGACTCTTCATTCTGGAATGTATATCTCACATTGGCAATACCGGTAAATTTCAATCCTTCGATAAATTCATAATCAAGCTTGAAAATACCCGAAGCTTCATGTCTGTTTGTCAACTTCTCTCCGCCTTCATACAGAGGAACTAGCGGATTAGTGAAGAAACCGGGATTATATCCGTATGTACCATCTGTATAATAAGCCACCATAGTCGGATCGGCAACAATCAATTGCTTATACAGGTCCTCCTGATTATTCAAAGCCTCCATATCTCTTAACTGATAACGCATATCAAAAGAAATTCCGAACTTTTTAGTAATCGTAATATCCGTACTGGAACGTACGTTGAATACATTTTGCTGTGTATTTGGGAAGACACCGGTCTGATGGTCGACACCGGCACTAACCAGATATCTCACCTTTTCCGTACCACCGGAAGCCTCCAGACCATGACGTGTAGTAACGCTGTTCTGTATCGCCAGGTCCAGCCAATTTGTATTCGGATAACGGTTCAGATCCGTACCGTTGGCAAACATGGCGATATCTTCATCCGAATAAACCGGAGCACGCCCCATATTCCTTTCCGCTTCATTTTTTATTCTTGCATATTCGGCAGAACTGATCGGTTTTGGCATATACATCGGTGTATTAACTCCGACCGATCCATTATAACGGAAAGTTGGCTTGCCCATCTTTCCACGTTTGGTTGTGATCAAAAGAACTCCGTTTGCGGCACGTGAACCGTAAATCGCAGCAGAAGCAGCATCTTTCAGGACATTGATACTTTCAATATCTTCCGGATTCAGAAAATTGAAGTCGGCAGGCACACCATCCACCAACACCAACGGACCACTGGTTTCGGATCTCAGCCTGGGCAACGTTTCTTTATCCGCTTCAGCAGTACTGGATTTCAGCATGGAAGAACCACGCAATTGAAGTGAAGGTGACTCGCCCGGTGCCCCTTTTGAAGTAACGCTCAAACCAGGAATTTGTCCCTGCAACGCCTCTCCTATCGTCTGGACCGGACGATTTTGTAACGCTTCCGCCTTAATTGTCGTCACGGCAGTAGCAATATTACCTTTGCGCTGTGTACCATAACCGACAACCACAACTTCATCCAGGTTCTGTGCATCTTCTTTTAATATGATTGCCCAGTTTTTTCTGTTTTTCACCGGAATCTGCTGTTCGACATAACCAATATAGGAAACCACCAAAATATCATTCTCCGAAGGTACTTCCAAACTAAAATTACCCTCCATATCAGTGATCGTACCCAAGTTCGTTCCTTTAACAAAAACATTAGCACCGATTACAGACAAACCGGTCTCATCGGTAACAAGACCTTTTACCACTTTGCCGGCCTGCTGTGTTATCGCAGCGTCCTGTGCATGTTTTGTGAGGACCACATAGCCATCATCAAAAACAAATGAAACACCGGACCCATCAAAAATAGTGTTCAGGCAATCGACAACAGTGTTTTTCCCTTTCTTTAAAGAAATTGTTTTATTTGCGTCAATCTCTCCTTTATTATAAACGAACATATAACCAGTCTCCTTTTCAACTTGCCTGATAAAGGCTCCGATCGTCATACGAGCGTTCGTAATATTCACTTTTGCAGTCTGCGAATTCACATTTGAAGCATAAGATGCCAAAATGCTGACAAACAGAAATAAGATTGAAATTCTCATAACATTAAAAAACTTCTTAAAGTGTTTTCTTTGAAATAAAAAGATTGACAAAGCATATTTTTCCATACCTTTGTAAAATTAAATGTTTAATACTTTTTTCGACTAAGAGTGTTAGATGTATGGCAGACAAGTGCTGGAACACTTGTCTGCTTTTTACATAAAAAGGCTTTCCTCATTTCTTCTAGATCATAGGCATTTATTTTTAAGGTTATACATACTTTCTTCTCTGTTTCTATCAGTTAAACCCTCCATGCCGGAAAGACCACTACAAACAAACTGAAATTAAATATAATTTAACACACAAATCATATTGTAAGATGTTTTATTCCAAATATTCGGCTATTTCGATCCCGCTGCCAACTCATCTTTCATAATAGTATGTAAGGTCGTACGAATGGCCGTCATAGACAATGCCACGACTCTATAACTGATATTTTCGATGTCAGGGTTTATTTACTGTAAAACAATCAGATTACGCTCATCATCCTTTGTATAAGTGAACGGATATACAATTTGTAATTTCCGTAAAACACTTTCCACTCCATCCCTTTGTCTGAATTTTCCGGTATAACGGAAGCTGCCCAGTTCCGTGTTCTTCACAACAATCGACACATCATAAAACAGTTCCAGTTTTTTGATAATATCTGTTAACAACATATCATCAAAAACAAATACGCCTTCTCGCCACGATAGAAAATCGGTATTCTCAAATAAGGCAACTTCCGATGAAGAATCCGACACTATAATTTGCTGCTGCGGACGTAGTGAAAAGGTACGGTTCCGGTCGTTTGCACAAGAAACGGAAACCGCTCCCTCAACCAAAGATGTAACAAAATATGCTTCCGCTTCATAAGCGCTTACATTAAATTTGGTTCCGGTTACCTGTATATCCATTTTGCTTGTCTTGACAACAAAAGGCTTCTCTTTATTCTTTTCCACTTCAAAAAAAGCTTCTCCTTGCAGTTCAACCTCCCGTTGCTTCAAATTAAAGCGTTCCGGATAGCGTAAAGTTGAATTGGCATTCAGCCAAACTTCCGTACCGTCGGCCAACAATACCCTGGCACGTTGGCCGGGAGGTGTTGAAAACTCCTGATAACGGGCTAGTTCTTGTCTTCCTTCTCCCATATAAGTCATTAACAAATAGGTCGATAATACAGAAAATACCATGATAGCCGCATAGCCGGCTATTCTCCGCATATTAAAGAAGAACGCGCGCTTTTTTCTCAAATGAACAAACGAGCGATATTGCATATCGGAAGCAGGATACTCTTCCCGGGCCATAGAAACAAGTGCCGACAGATTTTGTATACCGGCTGCTTCTTTTTTCAATTCCGGATTTTCTCTTAATTGCTGAAAAAGAGTTAGTTTTTCTTCCGATGAAATATCTCCTGTCAAATATTTTGATAACAGATCATGCATATTTTTCTTCTATTTATAAAGTTAAAACCTTACCGGGAGACAGACCACTATAAACCGTCTTAAAATAAACATTAATTAACCAGGAACAAGAGCAAAGGCAAATAATCTTTCAGTGCTACACGTAGCTTTTTCAACGCAGTAACAATATGGTTTTCAACTGTATTAACAGATATCCCTAATTCTTCCGATATTTCCTTATACTTCAGTCCTTCGATGCGGCTTTTTATAAACACCTCACGGCAACGCTCCGGCAATGTGTCCAAAGCCCGCTGAATGATCTCCTGCAATTCCTTTTCCGACTGATATGAATACTCCAACGATTCCAAAGCATATAGTTTAAAACCTAATTCTTCTTTCATCTGCGTATTATATTCCTCTTCGATAAGTTTATGCCGTAGGAAATTCAGACATCTGTTTTTGACCAGAGTAAATAAATAGGTAGTAAGTGTACAAGATAATTCAAGTTCATCCTTTTTCTCCCAAAGCACCAAAAAGACATCCTGCACTATATTTTCCACATCCTCATTTGCCGATACGTAATTCTTGGCAAATGCTACCATCTTGGGATAGTACAGTTTATATATCTTTTCAAAATTGTTTTGGGGATAAACCATATCTAATTCTGTTAATTCTATACTTTAGCAAAAGTAACATATTATTCTAACTTTTAAACAATCGGGCAAGATTTATCACTTTTCTTTCCGTTCCCATGTGAATTTCAGGAACACTTTGCCTACACAACCTAGTCACTTTACTGATTGTTTCCCACTGCAATGGGGATTATTCCCCTTTGTGGTGGGGATTGTTCCCCTTTACAATGGGGAAAATTCCCCACGTAATAAAAAATATGGGGAATTTATAACAGGGAAAAGAAATACAGATGATAGAAGCTACGGGGCAAAAACAACCGGGAAAAACACCTTAGCCGTATCCACCTGCCAGTCCGGTCCTTTTTCAATCAGTCGGAGGGCTTCCTTGTCGGCCGATTCGCACAGGCTTCGTTTAACTTTCAAATCGATAGGGCGTCCTTTTTCATTGATATGGAATTCAATAACGACTGTTCCGCTCACTCCTTTGCAAAGAGAATCCTGCGGATGGATAAGTTCCTTTTTCAGATATTCGCGATAAGCTTCTTCACCAATTACCGGCTGAGGTATATGCCGGGGCATTGAACGGACCAAAGCCTTAGTTGCTACGGGAACTTCCTCTTCCGCAACTATATCGGCTACAGCGATATCTTCACAAGGTGCGGAATAAACTTCTACCTGGGCTACAGAGGCTTCTGCAACAACAGGAGCCGGTGACTGATGGGTGTCTTCAGAGACCTTCGCTTTGGCCTCCCCTACTCCCGAAGCGCTCTCCTGTTCTTGCATAGAATCGGCTGCAATACCCGCCAACGGCGCTTGTTGCAACGGAGCCGCCTGTTCCTCCATAACAACCGCCAGCGGTGACTGTGACGGCATACCTAATTGTCTGTTCAGCCAGAAATAGCTACCGAAACCTAAACAAATCAACAGGCTGGCGGCAATACTCCATTTCGTTATGCTGTTGCGGTGCGAACGGGTACGGTGGGAAATACGGCGACGCATCTCTTCAATACTTTCCACGTGATTACCCTCTACGGCTTGGAAACCGTCAAGCGCATCCGAAAGGAAAGGGTCTTTCATCGCCTCCTTTTCCAGGCGATGGGCATCCTTGCCTTTTCGTGAACCTTGTATGTATTGCATCAGATTTTTCATTGCGCCATTCTCTTTTCTATGCAACTTTTCAGATTGCGTTTGCCATTCTGAATATAACTTTTTACACTTTTCAGCTGATATCCGGTCTGTTCCATAATATCAGCGTACGACATTTCTTCCATAAAGAAAAAGAGGATACAACGCTGCTGCGGTTCGGGCAGTTTCTCCATGCAATGTTTGAGGGCCACCGTACGGGCATCGTCGCTTGTTTCTTCCTTATCTAATAGATGCAACAAATCGTAAGATTCCACAAACTGCCGGTCAAAATCGGTTGCAATCTCAGGATTTTCTTTTCGCAATAACTGGAAACAATGATTCTTCGCTACACTGTAAATCCAGGTTCTGAATTCCCGTATCTCATAACGCGAAAGTTTAGGCAGCAGGTCTTCAAACAATTGCATCACAGCATCTTGCGCCTCCTCCTCTTCCTGCAAGTATTTCAGACACAGACCGTAAATCAACGGGATATAGCGGTTATACAATTCACCGAAATAATCGTTTTTCCCGGTTTCCTTATATAATCGAACCAACTCACTGTCGGAATAACTCGATATGTTACGTCTGAAAAATAGCAATTTGTCCCTGTTTTTTCTACAAATGTAAACTTTAAATCAAAATCATTGCAAAAAAAGTAAGATTTCCGATTATCTACACCCAACTTAATTATTACGACGATATTCGGTTGGGGTCATCCCATAACTCTGTTTAAAAGCCGTACTAAAATAGCGGGCACTGGAAAAGCCGGCGCGGTCTGCAACATCCTGGATACTCATATCTTTATAAGAGGAAAGCAAACGCGCAGCCTCGACCATCCGGAACCGGATCACATAATCGCCGATTGAAATATCCGACAAATGACAAAACTTGCTGTAAAGTGTCGTACGGCTCATAGCCATCCCAGAAGCAATAAAAGCTACGTTCAAATTCGGATTAGTCAGATTCTCACGAATCAACGTATTCAATTTTTGCATGAACTGTTCATCTGCATTGCTTACGGCATCCTCTTTCGGAGAGAACAGACAACCGGACTCCCGATAACGTGCACGAAGCTGATCGCGTTGTTTCAATATATTCTGCAAAATCACTAACAAGGAATCCACATCAAACGGCTTTGCCAAGTATATATCCGCACCAGACTTATACCCTTCGAACGAACTCGCCTGATCTGCTCGAGCCGTAAGTAAAACGACAGGTATATGACTCACCTTCACATCGTTTTTAATACGTCGACACAGTTCAAAACCATCTACTCTAGGCATCATAACATCGCTGACTATAATATCCGGCTGATATTGTCCCAGGAGTTCCCATGCTTCTTCTCCGTCTGCTGCCACATAAACTTCTTTAAATTCTGCCTGTAAAACGCCGGACAGATAGTTACGCAAATCCGTTTCATCTTCAGCCACCAACAATGTATATTTCGCTAATGATATATCGGCTTGTGCTACCCGGACACTCTCTTCCGTCACGCCTGCATTCTCCACACCGGAACCGATAACTCCATTCGATTCACCGGAGACAGAGGCCTGTTCCAACGGCAGGTCGAAATAGAAAGTCGCACCACCGTCTTTATTATTACAAGCACCAATACTTCCTCCATGCAACTCCACTAGTTTACGGGCATAAGCCAATCCGATTCCACTACCTTTACGATCATGGTCACCCTGATAAAAACGGGAAAAAAGACGGTCCATATCCACATGTTCCAATCCAATCCCCTGGTCGGCAAGAGAAATACGTACATTTTTTCCTATACGTTCCGTACAAATCACCAATAGGGTATTCGACTCGCTGAACTTCATCGCATTTATCAATAAATTAGATAAAACGACACGGCATTTGGATGCGTCGAAGGGAACTTTCTCTACTGAAGTATCCAACTTGAATTCCAGACAAATTCCACGTGCTTCAAATTCCGGTATGAAATCATCCGTTACCGACCGTATCCAATCATTAAGATTGTAAAAACAGATATCCATGACATCACCATTCGTGTCCGATTTTTGGGCATCGAGCACCATATCTACTATTTCCCGCATCCGACTGGTCTGTAACAACATACCGTTCAATTGGCGGGATACATCTTCATCCGTCACTTTTCCGGATTTCAATAAACGTTTAAGCGGGGCATAAATCAAGGTCAGTGGCGTACGCAGTTCATGACTAATATTAACCATGAAGCGAACTTTCTCCTCATAGAACTTACGCTCATGCTCTTTCATCACCCAGGCCAGTTCCCGTTCCTTCTTCTCCATTATCAAACGAATAACCCATCCGGTTATTGTCAAAACTATGACAATCATTAATGCAACAAACCATACTCGCTGCCATAAAGGAGGAACCACATGAACGGTTAATAATTTCAATGGTACACTCCAATCTCCGTTCCTCTTCCCATACGAAACCCACAATTCATAATTACCAGAAGAAAGAGCCGGAAACGAAAATGCATGGCTGGAAGTCTCCAATAGTTCTTCACGATCCCCTTTAATAGCAAAACGAAATAATTTTTTTCGCATCAAATCCTTCTCTTTAACGATGACACTCAGTCCCAGAGAAGCATAATCCCATGGGATGGAAATGACTTGTTCTCCAAATATGCCGTCCTGATGAATAGGCGAGCCATCCAAAGCCAGATTGATCAGACTGACGGAAAAATCTTCTTCCTTTTGAAATTCCTGATCAGGCCGTACCCTAACAACGCCATCCACACCTGCAATATAAATATCCCCGGAAGAGCTCTCTAAAGCCGGCTGCGGTAAAAACTCACGTGTAAAAACACCATCTGATTCTCCGAAAACGATCACACGTTTTTCCTGGGAAACATACGCATACAACCCTTCATGAGTACTCACCCAAAGACGATCATGAGTGTCGAAAGCTAGAGACGTTATCCCTATAAAACGCTTCGTATCAACAGTATCTATCTTTTGTGTAGTGCGGTCATATACATATAATCCGGAAGAAGTCCCCAACCAAAAACGTTTATCTTTATCTTGTTTTACCGAAATAATTGTTCCGAATTCTTCCTTTGTCACAAATAGCGGACGTAACTGTTTATGCGGAAAGTCCAACACATATAAGGCTTTAGAAGAACTTATATAACACGAATCGCCAGAAACAAAACAAGGAGCTAAAAAATTATGAGGTATCATATCCTCTGGCAAAGATTCGAATTGTTGCTTTTTTGTGTCATACACACAAAAATAATTATCTGATAAAAGGTAAAAACGGTTTTCATCCACACGGTACAAACGAACCGCATTTCCTAGCAGAAATAAATCATTTCGCACATTCCCCCAATTTAACCGGAACTCCCGACATTCTCCAGTCGCTTTATTAAAAAGACAAAGTCCGACACCAAACGAAGACAACAACAATTCCGAATCACTATAAGGCATGATGGAAACAATTTTCATACCCGATGTACAAGAATATTCCTGAAACATTTCCTTTACCGGATCGAATAAATTAAGGCCGCCACCATCTGTTCCCATCCAGATTTTCCCGTCCGTATCTTCATACATGGAAGTAACCGACTGGAAACTTAATCCATAAGAAGTTCCGGGAGGGGCATCCCGATAGGTGGTCATAAAAACAGGTTTGATTCCTATCAGTCCTCCTCGGATACTGCCAGCCCATATGTTATCTTCATCATCAATGTAAAGACTGGCAAAAGAGTTTACCGGAAGAGAGTGATGATCACCCGGCAGATGCATAATGGCTTTCACGGACTTATCCTTGTAATTATAAATATTGATACCTCCACCATCTGTCGCAATCCAGAGTTCGCCGTCCTTTTCCCGCATATCCTGTACAATATTGTGAGTCAGTCTATCCGGTGCCTCCAGATGTTCCAATAACTCTCCGTCATGAGTATAACAATATACTCCTTTATTATAAACAGCCACCCAAATCCTTTCTTGCGAATCCAGATACATGGAAGAAATATTCTTTTCTTGAACAAACGACACCTGCTCTATCTCTCCGGTATCCGGATAATACCACCAAAGACCACTCCCGAAAGAAGAAACTATAATCTTCCTATCCTCTTTATTATACAAAAAAGCATAATTAGGTAATAAATCAGGTAACTGACCCTTTTCCGGACATTTGAGAATCCTTTTTTCTGCATAGGAATAACAAAAAAAGCCCTTCTTTCCTAAAAAATAGACTCCTTCCGGCATGAGAAAACAACAAGTTACGACCACCGGTTCACCGTCTATTTCCTGACGTGCAAATTTCCGGGTATCACGATCAAAGCGGGCTAATCCGCGACTGGTTCCAACCCAAATATATCTTTCCGCATCTTCTTCCAGAAAAACAATGTCATTATAAGGGAGAGAGTACGGATTGTCTTTTTCCTCCTGATAAACTATCACCTTTTCCCTGTCGAAACGATTTAAACCGAACCGGGTGCCAATCCATAAAACGCCCCTGTCATCTACCAATACACACTTTACTGAAGACTGCGATAATCCGTCCTGTAAAAAAATTTGTTTAAAATAATATTGGGGGGTTGCAGAAAGCCCACCTGTTAAGAATACGAAAAATAATAATATATTTAATTGTAAATACTTCCCTAATATTTGCATAACTATATATCACCCTTTGTTCGGCAAAAATACAAAATCATCCGAAATATAAGCCCTGTATAGCAAAAAAAACGATTTCTGAACTTTCTCGGACGATATCGAACATTGGGATATATTCCGACACATAGATTTGCAACAAGTGAAATTTAAACAAAAAGTGTACTATTAAAAGTTATTCTTATGTCATTCAGAGCTGGTATATATTCTATTTTTTTTATTATGATTCTCGTTAAATGTATCCTGCCGGACGAAAAACCGGAAATTATACCTTTTCCCCAACAAAGTGTATCAGATAAGGGCAACTTTATATTCGACGAGACTACCCTTATTAGTGTCGAAAATAAAAAACAGGCAGTGATTGCCCAAGAATTAACCGATATATTTCATCAAGCAGCCGGATTCAGCCCAAGAATAGCGATACAAAAAAAACAGGCAGATATCATATTCCGTACAAATATGGACTTGTCGGCAGAGCATTATAAACTAAATATAAGTCCATCTTGTATTCTGGTAGAAGCTTCAGGAGACAAAGGATTTTTTTACGCAATGCAAACCTTGCGTCTACTGCTTCCTCCGGCAATAAACAGCCAAGCATCAGCAGAAAACATTCAATGGAGTGTGCCGGGAATGACCATACATGACGGCCCCCGTTACAATAACCGGACAGTAGTACTACACACACCTTTCAGTCTCATTCCAGAGAATAATCTCAAAGAATTGATTGATTGTATGGCCATGTTAAAAATAAACAGGCTTCATTTTATACAAGAACTTTACGATATAACACCGGATATACAGCTAGGATTAGAAAACATGACTTCATATGCCCATTCTAAAAAGATTACGATTTCAAGCGGGATGACGCGATCAGATGGCATGATATCCAATCTTCCTTTCCATGTGGAACAAATCATCCGGAAATCCAATATTAGCAATTCCAAGGACGACAGAAAACTATTATTCAAACATTTAGCCTCTATTGCCGAAAAAAGCTGGTCAAATCCTCTAGAAACAGAAGGCAATAAAAAATTCAACAAAAGAGTGGAAATGCTCGCTTTATATATAGGAAGCAACACTTTATAACGACAGAAAAAAAATAATAGTTAAACGTAACTTATTTGCCCTTATCATATCTATTTGCTTATGTAGCTGTACCGATGAAAATAATATACTCAAAGAAGAAGATATCAATATACCTGAAAGCATAATAGAATTCAGCGGCGCTGTCTTCATGGGCATATCCGATGAAGACAGCGTATTGCCGGAAAGCGGTAACCATATCTATCAATGTAGCCTATATATTTTCTTCCAAAGAATACGAAGAAAAAAATTCTTCAAACACCTTTACCACGTGTTCGGCAATCTCGCAGTCTTGTGCCTCTGTACCACCGCCTACACCAATAGCACCAACAATCTCGCCATTCACAAACAACGGATAACCGCCGGCTACGAACGTGATACGCGGATCGCTCGTACCAATTATCCGTTTAATGGATGCGTGGGGGAATGAACACAAAGGTATGTTTGATGAAATGGGAAATATTATAAAAACAGATGTAGAATACGAAGAATAACCCTCTTTCACAAGAGGGTTATCTCTAAAATACATCATATCAATGGAAAAGTAGATAAATAAGAGCCATTCTATTTCCGGCCTATCGCCTCCCTCTCCGTTAATCTTTGTCACGATTCTATTGCTGAGCGCCATAACAATAAATTTAAGAGGTCAAGCGCCTCACCTGCTTTCAGATTGTGCTCTATTTTAACAACAGACATAAACAGAAAATAGTTGATGATGCCGACAACGTCCAAACAGTGTTCACACGAAACCAGTTAAATATTCACAAATATTCCTGTCGATTTTAACACAAAACATCCTCGTATTAGCTCTGTTGAACCTCCGTTAAAGGTCCGTTTAACCTCCACTCCCTACAATCGGAGGTAAAAGGGAGGTAATTCTTTAACAAATGGGCCGTTTTACGGCAGTCTATGTTAATGCGATTTTAACACGATTTTTTTCGCGGTTGTTATAAGAAGTGAAGAAGTAATGTGTATAAGAACGAAAATGGGCCTTTATTTTTTATCTGCGAATTAAAATCTTATGCCGCTCGATGATGGCATTATCTTTCACAGGAAATATCGAAAGGGGAAAGACCGATAAGAATGTCGCGAGAAACAGAAGCTGCACCTATAATATTGGTAAAATTAGTAGTTAAAGTAACAATACCGGCAGAAGTTCCTACTCGAGAAACCCTGCAAGCGTTCTCCCGAATACTTGCAGGGTAAGTGAGGTATATCTAAATTATGTTGAAATAATTATTCCAATGCAGGTGAACTAGCTGTTGTCGGCCAGTAAGGATTCTGATACAAATTGGATATCTCCAATTTCGAATCAGGAGAGGCCAAGGTCAGTTCTAGAACAGAATAAGGTGACAAATAATATGCCTTCCTCCATTGATATCCATCCCATACTTCATTGTTTTCTTTGATTACGCGGTAAGGACGAATGTATTTGCTGTCGTTCCGGTTTGAGATGTTGGCATCGCCTTTACCTTCGGCCTGTTCGATCAAGGCAGATTCGCTTGTCACATTGCCTGCTTCATCGACTTTCAGGTAAGCTTCATTCTTATACATTTCCGTCCAGAAGTTTACGCCTTCGGGGATGTATTTACCCATATTTTCAGGAAACAAGGCATCAAATGCTCTCCAACGGATTAAATCACTCCATCTTCTCCCCTCACCGATAAATTCACAACGGCGTTCGCGACGGATATTATACAGGGTCGGGTCTACTTTCTCGGAACCGGAATAAACCGCCCAGTCCGGTTCTTTTGAAAGATCGGTAGCTGCGATGGTCTTGCTGAAGTCGGAATCTATACCGGCACGTTCGCGCAATTGACGCCAATAAGTAGCTGCCGTCCCGTCGATTGACCCGTTTTTCAGGTAAGAAGCCTCCAAATAGTTTAAGTATGCTTCTGCAGCACGTGCCACAACGATGCCATTGGTACCGCGTACGCCATTACGGATTTGTGCGAAATCATAACAATAGTGTTTACGCTGGCGGAACCCAGTACGATCGCGGTGTTCGGTCAACGCAACAACTGTCGGCGCTTCATAGCATTCCAGTGAATCTTCATTGCATAAGACAGTCGATTCGCCAAACACGAACAATTGCAGGCGTCCGTCACGTCCTTCTTTTTGAAGGTCGATAGTCAAGTCGCCTTTATATCCCGAATTGGCAGCATAAATCGGCAGACCGTTTTCCATCAGGAAGGCATCTACATAACTTTTAGTCATACCGTTGTTACCACCTTCCATGATATAGGCCATAAAACCGTGTGTAATACTCAAGTCTGAATCAAACTGACGCCACATTAAAACCTCGTCTAAGGAGCTTGGATCAGGCATGGAGAACATTTCGAAGTAAGGATTCCAACCGTAAATCTGGTTGATTGCCGGATTTAATACTTTTGTATTTTGTACCAGACTATGATTGTCTGCTACTTCTTTCGCTGCACTCATTGCCTCAGTCAGGAAGAAGTCGATTTCGCTGTCGATGTTAAATGTTTTGCCTGCATTGTAAGCCATATTCGCTCCCGGCCATCCGGATTCACCCGGTACACGCGGCGTACCTTTGTGGTATTTCTCGAATGTCGCTTCGTACAAAGCTACGCGCGATTTCACCAAAAGTGCCATTTCTTTACCGATACGCACCTTGTTGAATGCCGTACCCGGTTTTAACAAAGAGATAGCTCTGTCCAAATCTTCCAGAATAAAACGGGCTACTTCATTGCGGGGGGCACGTTTGCTGAGTTCCACCAGTTCTTCTGTTTTATCTTCCGGTACAGTTGTAACGATGGGGAAGTCGCCGTAGGTACACAGACGGTCGAAATAAGCAGTAGCGCGCAAGAAATAAATTTCACCGATATAATGGTTGATATCTTCCGTTGCACCGGAGATAGCACCAGCTTCCTTCTTCGGCAATACTTGTTCAAGGAAGTAATTCATAGCACGGATCAGACTAAAATCAGGGCCACCAGATGAAGGAACCAACCAGCGATCAGCTGCAAAATAGCCTGTGTTGGCTTCACCTACAACCATATTATCCGTATTACCATCAACATTTAAAGGCCCGGCATTATACGCCGCATCATTCGTTGCAATAAGCGAAGTATAATAATTGATGGAATACGCACCCAATTCTTCAGCAGAATTAAAATATTGTGCAGGCGTAATGCTTGAGATCGGTTCCCTGTCCAGGAAATCGTTGCATGACGATGTCAGTAAACCGAAAGCTGCTGCTATGGGAAAAAGATATATATTTTTTAAACTCAGTTTCATAATCCTCTTTATTTAGAAATTAACATTCAAACCGACAGAAATCGTTTTACACAACGGATACAATTTACCGTCCCCCCAATCTCCACCCAATGTTTCAGGGTCGAACACACCAGTAATATCGGAAAAAGTCAGCAGGTTATCACCGGATATATACAATCTGACAGAAGACATACCAACCTTAGAAGTCCACTGTTGAGGCAATGTATAACCTAACTGTATATTCTTCATACGAAGATAAGCTGCATTCTGTAAATATCCGCTTTGACGTTGTTGGTTCTTGCTGCCATCAAAGCTGGCACGTGGATAATAAGCATTCAGGTTAGCACCCAACGGGTCGTTTTCGCCGCGCCAGAAATCCCAGTGCTGTTTGAAACCGGCAGACTGCCACATTCCACCACTTGCCCCCCAGAAATACGGGCCATCCAACCAATAGTCACGTTTACCGATGCCTTGGAAAAATACCGAGAAGTCAAAACCTTTCCAAGCAGCATCCAAAGTCAAACCGAAATTATAACGAGGTGTACTGTTACCGATAACTGAACGGTCGCCCGGATTATCTACCGTATTAGCACCTGTATTGACAACACCGTCGCCATTTAAGTCTTTGTACATGACATCACCAGGACTCCAACTTGATCCCCAGCTTGGTTTGTTGTTAGCCAGGTGAGCATCCATCTCTTCTTGGGTCTGGGCGATGCCAACAGTGGTGTATCCCCAGATTTCATTCAGCATTTTACCGCTGTAATGGGCTATATCCAGTGATCTTGATTCATTCGGATATCTAGTTATCTTCTGTCTTGCATCAGATAAAACAAATTTAGCACCATAACTGACGTCACCGATACGGTCTCTCCAGGAGAGTTCCAATTCAAAACCGTACGATTTCATGTCGGAGTTATTGATTTTTGGAGGTGTTGTACCCAAAACACTTGGTAATTCAGGAGCCGGGCCAATCATATCATACGTATAGCGTGTAAAGTAGTCGAACGATCCCGTCAAGCGGTTATTCAATAATGCCCAATCCAAACCAACGTCCCAGGTTTCTACTGTTTCCCAAGTCTTCAATGAACTTACGATAGATGGTAATCCGGCTACATTCGGTTTCACACCGTTTACCAACCAACGCCCACTAGCTGTTCCAACTGGCATGGTCTGGTAGAATGGATACCAAGCGTCATTTGTATCCGTATTACCTAACTGTCCCCAAGAACCTCTGACTTTCAATGTACTGAAAATGTCAGACAGGTTACCGAAGAATTCTTCACGGGCGATATTCCATCCGGCTGAAACAGAAGGGAAAAATCCCCAACGCTGGTCGCCGATAAAGCGGGAAGAACCGTCATAACGTCCGTTCAGTTCGACCATGTAGCGATCTTTGTAATTGTAGTTGATACGTCCAAAGAAGCCTGCAACGGAGTTTTCAGCCTTGCCGCCACCCACTTTCTGTTCAGATGTGGTTTGGTTGATCGTCGGAACTTCGGCAGAGATGATTTTATCACCTTGTCCATAAAGATTATCAGTTCTCGTTAATTCAGCATTAAATCCGACCATCACTTTAAAGAAGTGATCATTGATTGTCTTCTGGTAATCCGTATAAATATTTGTTGTGAAATAATCTTCCGTATACCGGCTTTCGGAAATACGGCTGGCTCCCGGAGAGTAAGATGCCCCTCCATCCCAGCTTATGGCATAAGGCTGATTATTAACGTCGTATGCATAAACAGGCAATACAGCCCAGTGCTGGTTGTTAGTATGTGTACGCATATTTCCGTCAATATTGATTGTCCAATCTTTGATCGGTTCGATTCTTAAAGCGACTTGTTGGGTGTAATAATTCTTTTGTTGTGTCTGTACACCTCCCTCTTCCATCTGAGTCAACTCCATTCCCTCGGTCAAATGTCCATTATCGTCATATACCGGACAGGTCGGCCAGCGGCGGGCGATATTATGGAAGAACAGCCCCGTCATATAAGTCGGACGATCATAATCTTCACGTGTCCATTTACTCGTATAATTTAAAGTAATCCAGTTTGCTAATTGAGCAGATATTTTGGCATCCAATGTGTAGCGCTGGAAATTATCCGATCCATGGCGTATCAAACCATTCTGATCGAGGAAACTACCGCTGACACGGTAGGTCAGTTTTTCCGAACCACCACTTACGCTCAGGTTATGTTCGTGTGAAGGTGCCCAGTTACGGTATACTTCGGCAAACCAATCTGTATTAGCATTGGCACCGGTATACATTTCCCACTTGTTTTGTGAACTGGGCGTAGAGACCGTACTTATCTTACCGGCTTGATAATCTTGAATTCGTTGCATGACATCCGCGCTAAATACCGGGCTCTGTCCGGCATTGGCAGCTGCTGCATTAAAATATTGTGCGAACTGATAGGAATCCATCATTTCCGGTATCTGCAAAGCATCTGTGAAACGGACATTCCCTGAGTAACTTACATTTGTTTTACCCGCTTTTCCTCCTTTTGTCTTAATCAAAATCACACCAAAAGAAGCACGTGAACCATAAATAGAAGAGGCTGCAGCATCTTTCAAAACAGAAACAGATTCGATATCATTCGGATTGACAGTATTCATATTACCTTCGATACCGTCAATCAATACCAATGGAGATGAACCGGAACCATCACCGATAGTACCGGCACCACGAATATTAAAATTCAGTTCATTATCAAGCGTACCGCCACCAGAATTGACTGAAAAGTTCAAGCCAGGGACAACACCTTGCAAGGCTTGCGATACATTCTGAACCGGACGAGATTCAAGAACTTCTGCGTCCACCATACTAACCGATCCGGTTAAATTTACCTTTTTCTGTGTACCGAAACCGACAACAACAACTTCATCAATTGTTTGTGTGTCTTCTTTAAGCTGGATTTTAATAGAACCTTGTCCTGTATATTTTACCTCTTGGGTAATATAACCGATAAAGGAAATTTGGATAAGGTCTCCTTTTTTAACATGGGATAATTCAAATTTACCATTCATGTCTGTAACAGTTCCATTTGTTGTCCCTTTTACGACAACAGAGGCACCAGTTACAGGACCGAACTCATCTTCAACAGTCCCTGTTAGTTTGTCTGTTTGTTGAGTAATAGTTGTTGCTGCACTTACTTCCAGAGCATGAAGCTGTCCTCCATAAGCAAAAGCTAACGAAAGCAGCAAAACACCAACAGTTTGCATTTTTTTTAGCATAGCATTACTTTTAATTATTAAAACTAGGTTAACTATAAGGAATAACTTATGTTAATCAAAAGATTATATCCTCCAACGCATATTGTATCAATCTTTGTTTTTACATTAGTTCTGATAGAACTTACACCTTAACATTCAACATCTATACGATTTCACAGTCTATTTTACTTGAATTAAAATTGGAGAATAACATTTTATTATATAAGCGAATTTGCTTCGTAGTTATTAAGCGTATCTTCTGATACTATTTTATTTTTTAAATATTTGAAAGGTTAAAATGTGATATATTTAAAAATAATATATATATTTGCACTCAAAATGAAAATAGTTCTATCAGAACTATGGTATTCTCTATTTTGCTATACCTTTTGAAATTTAGCCAAACGATACCCCCCCAAAAAAAATACGAGACTTTACTCAAATCCCGTATTTCTCATTATCCCAATTACTTTCTTATTCACATGACAGGTACCTAATTGTAAAATAAAAAGTAGTCCCTTTTCCTTCTTCAGATTCAACCCAAATCTTTCCTCCCAGACGTTCAACAATCACCTGACAAATAGCTAGTCCCAATCCTGTCCCGGGCACAAAACTATTTAACTTTACAAAACGTTCAAATACATTGTGTAACTGTTCTCGAGGTATCCCGCAACCAGTATCAGAAACATAAAATTCAAGCATATCCTGATTTTGTAACCTGTATCCAAAATAAATATGCCCTTCTTTTGTGAATTTGGCAGCATTTCCCAATAAATTGATCAATACTTGCGACAACCTATTTTTATCTACACTCAAATGGCAATTCAATATATGATCCATGAAACGCAATTCAACAGTTCCTTGCACTTTCAACCGCATAGAACGCTCCAATTCATTCATCAGAAGATCCAGATCTACATCTGTACGGACAAACTCTAAAGTCCCCGCCTCTATTTTGGACAAATCCAAAATATCACCAATTAATTGTAATAAAAGAGCATTGTTGTTTTCGATAATGGATACAAATTCTTTCTTTTCATCTTCTTCATCGGTAGTTGCAAGAATCTGAGAGAAACCGACAATGGCGTTCAATGGTGTCCGGATTTCATGACTCATATTGGCTAGAAATGCAGATTTTAGACGATTAGATTCCTCTGCTTTATCCCGTGCTCGTAATAATTCTTCTTCGATTTTTTTCCTTTCGGTAATCAACAAGGAAGAACCTGTCAATATAACTGGCTGGCCGTGTTCATCCCTCTTTTCAACAACAGCTTGAACCTCCACCCAATCAAAACGAACACGATCACCCTTTCCCCGGTAAATCAAAAACTCTTCTTTTACCTTGTCTGCTTTTCCACTAACAAGGAGTTCACAAGTTTTTCTTAATCGATCCCTATCTGATTTACGGATATTGTTGAAATATTTTTCTTCTGAGACTTTAAACTGTTTCTCCAATACGGGATGTTCCACTTTCAACTCCATATCCGGATGTTTGACATCACAGAATATCAAATGCTTATGCAAATCCCATCTCCATGGAATAATATTGGCAACATCCAAAGAAAGCGACAATTTACGATTTACCGTACGAAGCAACCGCTGCATCTGTTGTTGCAAAGCACGCTGACGGTTCAATACTCTTATGCGCCAAAGCAAAAAGAAAATGACAAAAAAGAACAGCAAAATGCCCACAGATATATACAAACGGTTCTGTTCCCAAAAAGAAGAAGGTTTCAGATAAAAAAACGTATTAGAAGGACAATCTGCCGGAGAAAACCCCTTTTTCACTAATACCTGATAGTCCAGTACTGGCCCGGGATTTTCAGGCGAAACAACAGTTTCCCGAACATCTCCTTCAAGTATAGATCTAACCGTTTTTATAACGATATCATATATACTGGAGGATGTATAAAAATATCCTCCCAACAAACCGTTTTTATCAATCGCCATATCATATAAGGTAAATATAGGCAAAGAGGTATAAGAGCTTATTGTTTGATAGATATCAGAACTTTGAACAACATATTTTCCTTGTTGACTTTTAAAACACCATGATGACAACAGAATTCCGGTATGCTCATCTACATTCTTTAAAGAGTCTATCAGAACGCTTCCTGTGACATCTCCGGCGGTCAGGATCGTAAAACAGATATCCGGGTATTCGGTTTACATAATATTTTCGAGTATCTCCAAATTTTGTAACCCAAGAAACGTTTTATCGGAAAGAAACAGTAAATGTCGCATATCCGGCATAAGATGACGCATCAATTCAATAGTTTCCTTTATATAATCAGGTATAAAAAGAACTGTTACCTGTGGGTGTAACCGAATGACATCGTTTATAGGAGTCTTTTCCTGTTGCATAATCATTCGCTCTTGTAAATAGGTTTCACGCGGGCCGACATATAATTTATTCGTATAAAGAACAATTGGAATCTGCCGTCCCCAAGTCTTCTCTAATTTATCCAACAAAAGAGCGAAAGCTGGATTGCCCAATAATATGACCATACGAGGAGGATGTTTATATCTACTGAAAAGATCTTGTTCGAAAAAGGACAATTCTTCTTCGTTTTGTATCAATAACATATTCATATGCTCCGTATAGGCCGTAAGTTCTCCGTACTCTTTTATCAATGTTTCATAGATAGGAACTGTAAAATTACAAATCCACGGGGAATTCTCTGAATATGAATTAACAATAAGAATCATTACTGTCCCGTAAAAGTGGATAAATAGTTCTTTGAAATAATTGAAATATAGTCTATTAGATACTACTTTTTAGGCGCGACGATTTGAAATCATACCTTTGAGGTCAATTAAGGTGAC